>JALZNB010000514.1 GCA_030857905.1 Actinomycetota bacterium | reverse complement strand
CGATCGCCGCCTGTGACACCGCGGACCGCGACGCGCTCGCCGCACTGCTCGCCGAACACCCGCCCAACTCCGTGGTGCACGCGGCGGGAGTGCTCGACGAGGACCCGATCACCGTGCTGACCCCGGAGAGGGTCACCGCGGTATTGCGGTCCAAAGTGGACTCCGCGCGGCATCTGCACGAGCTGACGGGCGACCTCGACGCGTTCGTCCTGTTCTCGTCTGGGTCCGGGGTGTGGGGCAGCGTCGGACACGGTGCCTACGCCGCCGCCAACGCCTACCTCGACGCCCTCGCCGAATACCGGCACGCCGTCGGACTGCCCGCCACCGCGATCGCGTGGGGCGCGTGGGCGGGACCCGGTCTCGGCGGCGACCAGTGGGAAGCGCTCGGCGTGGCCGCGATGGCGCCCGAATCGGCGCTTCCCGCGCTGGGACGGGCCATCGACTCGGGCGAGCCCGCTGTTGTCGTGGCCGATGTCGACTGGGACCGATTCGTCCCCGCGTTCACCACCGCCCGCCGGAGCCCGCTGCTCGCGGCCCTGGCGACCGAGCCCGAACCCGGTACCGCCAACGGTTTCGCCGCGCGGATCGCCGCGCTTCCCGTAGCCGAACGCCACGCGGCCGTGCTCGACATGGTCCGCGCGCACGCCGCCGCCGTACTCGGACATGGCGGCGCGGAGGCCGTGCCCGCCAAGCGCGCGTTCAAGGAACTCGGCTTCGACTCGCTGACCTCGGTCGACCTGCGCAATCGACTCGGCGTCGCGACCGGTCTGCGGCTGCCGACCACGCTGCTGTTCGACCACCCGACACCCGCCGAGGTGGCGGACCTCCTTCTCGGCGAGTCCACAGTCGATGTCTCCGCCGCGGTCTCCAACGCCACCGTGGCCGAGGTCGACGACCCGATCGCGATCGTCGCGATGAGCTGCCGTTTCCCCGGCGGAGTTCGCGGCCCCGAGGACCTGTGGCGGCTGGTCGACGCGGGCGGCGACGCCATCACACCGTTCCCCGACGACCGGGGCTGGGACCTCGCCGCGCTGGACGACCCGGACGGCGACCGCGCGGGCACCTCCTACGCCCGCGAAGGCGGGTTCCTGCATGACGCGGGTGAGTTCGACGCCGGTTTCTTCGGGATTTCGCCGCGTGAGGCGTTGGCGATGGATCCGCAGCAGCGGTTGTTGTTGGAGACCTCGTGGGAGGTTTTCGAGCGCGCGGGCATCGACCCGGCGGTCCTGCGCGGCTCCACCACCGGCGTTTTCGTCGGCGCGATGGACCAGGACTACGGCCCGCGCCTGCACGAGGCGTCCGCCGCGTCCGAGGGCTATCTGCTGACCGGCAACACCGGCAGCGTGATCAGTGGAAGGCTCGCCTACACCTTCGGCCTGGTCGGCCCCACGCTCACCGTCGACACGGGATGCTCGTCGTCGCTGGTGGCACTGCACCTCGCCGGGCAGGCCCTGGCCCGAGGCGAGTGTTCGCTGGCCGTGGTCGGCGGTGTCACCGTGATGTCGACACCGGGCGCGTTCGTGGAGTTCAGCCGCCAGCGCGGCCTCGCCCGTGACGGCCGCTGCAAGTCGTTCGCCGAGTCGGCCGACGGCACCGGCTGGTCGGAGGGCGTGGGCGTCCTGTTGGTCGAGCGCCTCTCCGATGCCCGCCGCAACGGCCATCCCGTCGTGGCGCTGGTGCGCGGTACCGCGGTGAACTCCGACGGTGCCTCCAACGGCCTCACCGCGCCGAACGGCCCGTCACAGCAGCGGGTGATCCGGTCGGCGCTCGCCTCCGCGAGCCTGGCACCGTCCGATGTGGACGCTGTCGAAGGACACGGCACCGGGACCACGCTGGGTGACCCGATCGAGGCCCAGGCACTCCTGGCGACCTACGGGCAAGACCGGGAAACGCCGTTGTGGCTGGGTTCGGTCAAGTCGAACATCGGCCACACCCAGGCCGCCGCGGGCATCGCGGGCATCATCAAGATGGTGCAGGCCATGCACCACGGGACACTGCCGCGTTCGCTGCACGCCGACGAGCCGTCGTCGCATGTGGACTGGGACAGCGGCGCGGTCTCGTTGCTCGCCGAGTCGGTGCCGTGGCCGGAGACCGGGCGTCCGCGACGGGCAGGCGTGTCGTCCTTCGGTGTGGGCGGTACCAACGCGCACGCCGTCATCGAGCACGTGCCCGCGTCGCCACCCATCGCGCCGAGCGGCGACGAACCGGTCACGCGGCCTTTGCTGCTGTCAGCGCGCACTGAAGACGCGTTGCGCGAGCAGGCGAGCAGGCTCGCCGACCACCTCGACACCCCCGCCGAACTGTCGATCGGCGATGTGGCGCACACACTCGCCGCCCGGTCCGGGTTCGATCACCGGGCGGTGCTGCTGCCCGCCACGACCGGCGACGCCGTGCGCCTGCTGCGGGCTCTCGCCGCCGATGAACCGCACGCGGAGGTGATTCACGGGAGGGCGCCGGACGAACCAGGGCGGGTCGGCTTCGTGTTCCCCGGTCAGGGCGCGCAATGGGTCGGGATGGCCCTGGAGTTGGTCGAGTCGTCACCGGTGTTCGCCGAGCGGATGGCCGACTGCGCGGACGCGCTGGCACCGCACGTGGACTGGTCCTTGCTCGATGTCCTGGCGGACAAGTCCGCCCTGGAGCGAGTGGATGTCGTGCAGCCCGCGTTGTTCGCGGTGATGGTGTCGTTGGCCGGCTTGTGGCAGTCGTATGGTGTCGAGCCCTCGGCGGTGGTCGGTCATTCGCAGGGTGAGATCGCGGCCGCGTGTGTGGCTGGCGCATTGTCTCTTGAGGACGCGGCACGAGTGGTCGCGTTGCGCAGCAAGTCTTTGTCCGCGCTGGCGGGCCACGGTGGCATGGTGTCGCTTGTGGTGTCCGAAGCGGACGCGGAGCCGCTGCTCGCCGACGGGTTGTCGATCGCGGCGGTCAACGGTCCGACCTCGGTGGTCATCTCCGGTGGCGAGGACGCGCTTGAGGAGCTGTTCGCCCGGTGTGACGCGGCCGGTGTCCGGGCGCGGCGGGTCCCCGTCGACTACGCCTCGCACTCGCCGCAGGTGGAACTGATCCGTGAGGAACTGCTCTCCGCGCTGGCCGGGATCAGTCCGCGGACCTCGGCGGTCCCGTTCGTTTCCACGGTGACCGGGGAACTCATGGACACCGCGGGGCTCGACGCCGACTACTGGTACCGCAACCTGCGTGAGACCGTGCGACTCGACCGGGCCGTGCGAACCCTCGTCGGGCTGGGCCACCGGTATTTCGCCGAGTCAGCCCGCACCCCGTGCTCGCCCCCGGCTTGCAGGACAGCGCACCCGACGCCGTCATCCTGGGATCGCTGCGCCGCGACGACGGCGGTCGAGGCCGCGTGTTGAGCGCGTTCGCGGAGGCATACGTCCACGGTGTGAACGTCGACTGGAGCACGGAGGTGCCCGCCGGTCGACATGTCGAGTTGCCCACCTACGCCTTCCAGCGCCGCCGCTACTGGCTTTCCGGTACTCCCCAGCGCGGTCCTGGCGTTGTGGCGGCGGGCCTCGGCGACTCCGAGCACCCGCTGCTGGGCGCGCGCGTGTCACTCGCGGGCAGCGGCGGCGCACTGATGTTCACCGGCACTCTCGCGCCGCGCGAGCATCCGTGGCTGGCCGAACACCGCGTCCACGACGAGATCCTGTTGCCCGGCACGGCATTGGTCGATCTCGCCTGGTACGTCGCGGACCAGGCAGGCTGCGACCGCGTCGACGAACTCACTCTCGAACGTCCGATCGTGCTGCCCGTGGACGGCACGCTCCGCATCCAGGTGGGGGTTGGCGCCCCGGACGCCGACGGGACGCGCACGCTCGTCGTACACACCAGCGAAGACGGCGAAACCTGGACCGGCAACGCCACCGGTTTGCTCACTCGCGGCGCCATCCCCGAGTCCGTCGACACGCTGGACCAGTGGCCTCCACGCGGTGATTCCGTCGATCTCGAAGGTTTCTACGACGGCCTCGCCACGCGCGGCTACGAGTACGGACCTTCTTTCCATGGCCTCACCGCGGCCTGGCGGGATGGCGACGAGACGTTCGCCGAGGTGTCCGTCCCCGAGGGCCTCGACGCGGCACGGTTCGGCCTGCATCCCGCCTTGCTTGACGCGGCGTTGCAGGTGGTCACCCTCGCGGGGTCGACCGGGATGCCGTTCGCGATCACCGGGCTCACCCTGTACGCCACGGGAGCCCACACCCTGCGTGTCCGCGTGACATCGATCGGGCCAGCTACGGTCAGTGTGCTGGTGGCCGACAGCACAGGATCGCCCGTCGCCTCGCTCGATTCCGTGGTGCTGCGCGAGCCCGCCCGCGCGGTCCGTCCGGCAGGCGACGCACTGTTCCACATGGACTGGACTCCGATCCCCGCCCCCGCCGCGACCGCCTGGATCGCCCTGCCCGAAGAGGGACCGGCCGCCCTCGCCGATCCCGTGGCCCCGATCGTGGTGGCGCACTGCACGCCCACGCGCGGTCTGGTCGACGTGCTCGAACTGATCCGCGGCTGGGTCGCCGACGAGCGCTTCGCCGAGTCACGACTGGTATTCGTCACCCAGCGCGCGGTCGCCACCGACCCAGGAGAGGACGTGCCGGGCTTGGCGCACGCGCCGGTCTGGGGACTGGTCCGCTCCGCGCAGGCCGAGCACACCGACCGGTTCGGCATTGTCGACGTCGATGATTCCGCGCGATCGACCCAGGCGCTGCCCACCGCACTGGCCGCACTCACCGGCGAACCACAGATCGCCGTGCGCCAAGGCCAGCTCCGCGCACCGCGACTCGCGCGCGTCACCGACACCGGTGTGGCGCCTCGGTTCGACCCGGACCGTACGGTGCTGATCACCGGTGCCGCCGCCGGTCTGGCAGGTCTTGTCGCTCGTCATCTGGTGGCCGAGCACGGGGTCCGCAGGGTTGTGTTGGCGAGCAGGCGCGGCCCGGGTGCCCCCGGCGCGGACGGCCTCGCCGCGGACCTCGCCGGGTACGGCGCGAGTCTGACCAACGCGGTGTGCGACGTGTCCGACCGCGACGCCGTCGCGCGGTTGCTCGCTCGCATCCCCGCCGACCGGCCGCTGGGTGCTGTCGTGCACACCGCCGCTGTTCTGGACGACGGTTTGGTCGCCGACCTGACCCCGGAATGTCTCGACCGCGTGCTGCGTCCCAAGGCCGCCGCGGCGTGGCACCTGCACGAACTCACCAGCGACCTCGATCTGATGGCGTTCGTGCTGTTCTCCTCGGCCGCTGGCCTCTTCGGTGGCGCGGGCCAGGGCAGTTATACCGCCGCCAACGCCACCCTCGACGCGGTCGCCCAGCACCGACGCGCCCGCGGGTTGCCCGCGCAGTCACTGGCGTGGGGGCTGTGGGCGGAGACCGGTGGCATGACCGGCAGGCTCACCGACGCCGATCTGCGTCGAGCCGGACGTTCCGGGTTCGTGCCGATGACCGCCGACCAGGCACTGGCCCTGCTCGACCTCGCCTTGGCGGTGAACCGGCCGATGCTGGTGCCCGCGCAACTCGACTTCGCCGTACTGCGGGAATCCCGCTCGGCCTTCGTGCGTGACCTGACGCGACCCATCCGCCGCGCGGTACCCACCCAGGACAGCTCGCCGCTGACCCGGAGGTTGTCCGCGCTGTCCGCGGCCGACCGCGAGCGGGAGTTGCTCGACCTGGTCACCGCGCACACCGCGACCGTGCTCGGCCACGGCACAGCGGCGGATCTCGGCCCCCTGCGGGCGTTCCGCGACATCGGGTTCGACTCGCTCACCGCCGTCGAGCTCCGCAACCGACTTGTCCGGGTCACGGGCCTGCGACTGCCCGCGACGCTCGTGTTCGACCACCCGACCCCCACCGCGCTCGCCGAGCGCCTGAACGTCGACCTGTTCGGCGCCAAGGCCCGCGCGTCGATCACTGTGCGGACCCCGGTGGCCGACGACCCGGTCGTGATCGTCGGGATGAGTTGCCGTTTCCCCGGCGGAGTGGACAGTCCCGAAGCGTTGTGGCGACTGTTGATGGACGAAGGTGACGCGGTAGGCGACGTACCCTCCGACCGAGGATGGGACCTCGACCGCCTCTACGACCCCGAAGGCGCGCCCGGCACCACCCACACACGCGAAGGTGGATTCCTCAGCGCCGCCGCGGACTTCGACGCCGAGTTCTTCGGGATCTCACCCAGGGAAGCCCTGGCGATGGACCCGCAGCAGCGATTGCTGCTGGAGACGGCGTGGGAGGTGTTGGAACGCGCGGGCATCGACCCGGCCGCGCTGCGCGGCAGCGACACCGGGGTGTTCGCCGGGACCAACGGCCAGGATTACGGCGCGCTCGTCGCGGCGGCCGACGAAGGCGGGGCCGGATACCGGGCCACCGGCACGGCAGCCGCCGTGGTGTCCTGTAGTGTCTCGTACACCTTCGGATTCGAGTGACCAGCGGTCACCGTCGACACGGCGTGTTCGTCGGCGCTTGTGGCGCTGCACCTGGCCTCGCAGTCGCTGCGCGCGGGGGACTTCTCGAT
>JALZNB010000511.1 GCA_030857905.1 Actinomycetota bacterium | reverse complement strand
GGCCGGGACCGTTGGTCCCGGTGGTGGGCGTCGACGCAGGGTCGACGGAGGCCGGCTTCGGCAGGTGAACGTGCGGGTGACCGACGCCGAGTTCGCGGCGTTGACGGCGCGAGCGGCGGCGGAGCAGGTGCGGTGCCGAGGCGGCTGACCGAGGCGGTGATCGCCAGCGATCGGTTGGCGCCGGGGGAACGGCGGGCACTGTACGTGACGTTGATGGCGGCTCGACGGGTGCTCGCCGGTGCGGCGGACAACCTCAACCAGTTGACCCGCTGGTCGCACAGCCGCGAGATGCTCCATCCCGAGATCGACACAGCGATCGCCACGGTCGAGGAAGCTGCTCGAGGGCTGCGGTCGCTGTGGAGGACCTCGGCGAGGGCAGCGACCCGCCAGCTGGGTCGGCCACGTGATCGACAAGATCACCCGCGGTGAGCGGATGGGTGGCCTGGTGCGGTACGTGTGCGGTCCGGGGCGTCACGAGGAACACACTCGGCCGCACGTGATCGGCGCCTCGACGGGAATCGACACTCCGATTGGGCAGGAGCTCGGCGACGTCGAACTCAGTGAGCTGGTGAGCCAGCTCGACACGCCGCGGGCGCTGTACGACGTCGAGGTGAGCGGTGGCCATGTGTGGCACCTGATGCTCGCCAACCGCGCCGACGACCGTCCGCTCGACGACGAGCAGTGGGCGCAGATCGTCCACGATGCGATGGGCCGGATGGGGTTCGAGGCCGAGGGTCGGGCGCCGGCACCGTGGGTGGCGATTCACCACGGGGCGTCGAAAGGTGAGAACGATCACGTGCATGTCGCTGTGTCACTGGTGCGCGAGGACGGCACCCGGGCGTCGATCTGGCGGGACCGGGTGAAGATGTCGTCGCTGTTCCGTGACACCGAGCAGCGCTACCAGCTGGTGCAGGTCGATGGACGCCACGGCGGCGGGACGTTGCCCGCCGTCGACCGGGCCGATATCGAGATCGCCGAACGATTGGAGCGTCCCGAGCCGGTGCGTCACACGATCGCCCGACGTGCGAGCGGCGGCGGATGCGAGTCGCGACGAGGCCGAGTTCGTGCGGCGCCTTCATGGCGCCGGCTATGAGACCCGGCCCCGCTACGCGCCGGGCGATCGCACACGGGTGGTCGGCTATTCGGTGCGCCTCGCCGACGCCCGATGGTGGGCGGGGGGCAAGCTCGCTGGGATCAACACGTCGACGGCGGCGAATCGAGCTGGGAACCTCGTGAGTCGACGGCGGGCCGCGAAGGTGTCGGGCTTGGCGCGCAGGCCTGGCGCGAGGAGGTGACTCGCACCCAACGAGCGGTCGACGACGCCGGCGAGCACGTCGAGCGTGGCGAGATGGGCTGGGAAGACGTCGCTCGCGACGGTGCGGGGCTCGCCGCGGCGCTCGCCGCTCGGATCGAAGGCGTGCAGCCCGGTCCGTTGGCCCGCAGTGCCGACGCCCTTGCCCGCAGGGCTCAACGCGATCTGCTGCGGGCGACACGATCGCGCCCGTTGGGGGAGTGGCGACGGTGGTCCTGCAGGGCACGAAGAAGGACAGCAGCCGGGCGCTGATGCTGTTGGCCCTCGAGGTGGTGCGGCTGATGGAGATGATGCGACAGGTGCACAGTGCTCACGCGCAACTGGAACGGGCACGCGAGCTGCAACGTCACGCCGGCGCCCTGACTTCGGCCATCGATCAGGCCCGCAGGACGCGCAACTGGCAGGACCCGCCGCTCACCGCAGCCGCACCGCGTCGCCCGTGGCAGCGAGGAGACGGCGAGCTCGAGCGATGAGAGGATCAGACAATGCCAACGAACGTTGACGAGGACCTCGCCGACGCCGCCCGCGAACTCACCAACGCCGCGCGGCTGGCGGCGATGGGCGCGGTGATGGCAAGACGTGTCCGCCCGGTGGGCACCCACGAACAGCTCGCCGGCGAGCTGCAACGACCCGGCGGACGAGCCGCCGGAATGCAGCTCAGCTGACCCCGTTCACACAAAGCCCAGGTCGAGTCCCGGCACCAGCCCGCCCCCGCAGCCCTGAACGCGGCTCGCACGGCTACACAGCGCCCCTTCCTGGGTCGAATCCGGCGCGTAGGGCACGGGGCGCGACATTCAAGGTGGCTGGACCTCCATCGAGAGCTGCTCAAGCGTCACCTGCGACCGCCGGCGGCGCCACGACCGGCACCGATCACGGGTTGGCGATCGATGCCGACCGACGGGAAGACAAACGCGCCGAGGTCAGCAACTACGCACTGAAGATTTCAGTACGTGCCGAGGACGCGCCAAGACGTGATAACCGCCTAGGGCCCGCACCGTCGGATCACGCACAACCCTCTCGACTTGCTGATGTAGCATCCAACCCATGGGT
>JALZNB010000484.1 GCA_030857905.1 Actinomycetota bacterium | reverse complement strand
CACCGCGACACTGCGGATTCTGCGCGCGGCCAGGGCGATCGCGCTGGGCACGGCCGCGGGCGACGCGTGGCGGCACGGCCGATTCGCCGGACCCCGGCAGCGGGACGCGCTGATGGACGCGGGCGTGTGCGTGGAAACGCTGGAGACGGCGACATACTGGTCGAAGCTGGACAGTCTCCGCACCCGGGTACGCGACGCGCTGATCGACTCGTTGGCCACCGACGAGCGGCACCCCATCGTCGCGTGCCACATCTCCCACTCCTACGAAACCGGCGCCTCGCTGTACTTCACCGTGCTCGTCCCGCGCGACCCCGATGACCCGATCGGCCAGTGGACGAACGCCAAACACGCCGCGAGTTCGGTGATCTCCGGCGGCGACAGTCCACTTGGCACGATCTCGCACCACCACGCCACCGGCGTCGACCACGCGCCCTACCTGCCGAAGGAGATCGGCCCGCTCGGCGTGGACGTGCTCACGGCGGTCAAACGCGAACTTGACCCGAAGGGCGTTCTCAACCCGGGAAAACTCATCTAGGTCACATCAGAAGCCGGGTGGGCGGCGTCGGGCCTCGGCGCCGCCCACCGGGTCCTGGGGGAGCGGCCGCGCGGTGGGTCGCCTGCGCTCCATAATGGACAATGTGGGCGCGATCTCGGCCGACCGCAACAGCGCGAGCGGCGACGCTCCGCGGTCGAGAGCGGACCGCGTTCGGCGCGTTGACCCGAAGAGGTGTTCTTACCGTTCTGACGAGTGTTTCCGGGCCGCTTCGTGTGCGGACCGCCTACCGGGCTTCATCCCATCGGGGCGCTTGACGGCCATGGGTCGCGCAGGACGGTCAAATTCTCGGTCGGGCCGGTCCAGACATAGGTCCAGCACTGAGTGCCATCGGCCATGGTGACGCGGACCCTGGTGTACTCGCCGCCCTCGTATTCGTCCAATGTGGTCAGTGCGCCCGCGGTGAATCGCACCAGCCAGCCGGAAACCTCGGCATCGCCGCCGAGTCGCAGCGCCGGGTAACCCTGTCCGGTGTCGAACAGTTCCGCCGGAAGCCGAGCGGGCACGGGTGCGCCCGCCGACAGCGGCGCCAACAGATGCCACGCCCGGGCGCCCGGTTGCAACGTGCCGTAGACGAACAACAGGCCGGGGAAGTCGTCCGGGTCGGGCGGGCCGGTCAGCACGTGTGTCCGCAATCCGTCCGCCGCTGCCGGGGCGCCGCTCAAGCCCGCGGTGTCGATCTGCCGCACATCCGCGCAGCGCACCGGTGCGTCGTTGACGAGAAGCGGTCGCCGAATGTCGGTGCGCCCCACGTAGGCGGGCACGTCTTCGAGCACGGTGCCACCGTCTACGACGACCTTCCCGGTGAGCACCCGCGCGAGGTGGTGGCGGTCCCCGCGTGCCTCGCAAGAGTCGAACGCCTGCACCTGTTTCGGTGTCACCATCACGACGGCGTGCTCTTCGACCGTGCCCGGCGACGCCGCCAGGACGGCGGGCCGTTGCCCGTCCACGACCCGCAGGCCCGCCGCCCACACCGCGGCGACACCCGTGGAGACCGCGCGCAGGACGACCACCGGGCCGGAGAGGCCACTCGTCGCCCGCAGCCAGGTCAACTTGCCGGGACAGGCGTTCGAGCCATAGGAGAACAGCGGGACGCGTTGGGCCATCGGTTCGGCTCCCCGATCGGCCAGCCACGCGTCAAGGTCGATCGACCCCACCCGCCAACCCGAGAGGGCTGCCCGGTCGGGCGTCACAGGCAGACCGCCGCCGTCCTCGTGAACGAACGAGAACGGCGGACGGGCACCCGGGTAGGGCAGCAAGGGGTAATCGGCGTCGGTGAACATCGCGCACGTGACGAACGCGGCCGGTAGGTGGATCAGGCCACCTCGGCCAGAAACGCCCGCCAGTCACCGACAGGAAATGCCAGGGCGGGCCCTGCCCCTTGCTTGGAGTCCCGCACGGCGACACTGTGAGATTCAGGCTTCACCTCAACACAGTTTCCGTTGCTCGCGCTGAAGCTGCTCTTGTGCCAGCCCACCTCGACACAGTCGCCGTTGCTTGCGCTGAAACTGCTCTTGCGCCAGCCAACCTCAACGCAAGCACCGTTGCCAGCGCTGAAGCTGCTCTTGCGCCAGACGATCTTGGTCAAGCCATCCGGCTCATGGACGCTCATCGTCTTCCTCTCGATCGGCATAGAGCTCGGTTGCCATAGTGGCAATCAGGTCTCTCGATTGTCCCTCATCCAGGGCAACATCGGCCAATGCCGACAAGATTTTTCGGTAGGCGGCAACCTCCTCCGGCCGTTCAAGAAACAAGCACGATGTCTCGCCTTCCAGGTAGATGACTGGCCTGAAAGTCGGGAACTCCATGAACCAGAACCCGCCCGCCATGGCTGCATGGGCGCCTACAGCGGCCGGGATCACTCGCAGGGTGACCGTCCGCCGCACCGACATCTGCAGCAAGTGGTGGAGCTGTTCCGACATCACGGGGGAGCCCCCAACCGGTAGCCGGAGCGCGAACTCATGCATGAAGAAGTCACTCTGGACCGGTCGGTCGCGACTCAGGACCTCTTGGCGGGCCACGCGGGCCAGCACTCGTTCATCCACCTCGGCAGCGGGAACGTTCACGATCCCGCGAACGACCGCACGGGCATAGTCCCGGGTTTGCAACAGCCCCGGAACCAGCACCGGCTCGAACGCGGCGATGCTCTTCGCTTGAGCTTCGTGGTCAACCAACGTGTGGAGCTGTTTGGGCAGACGGTCACCGAACTGTTGGAGCCAGCCTTTCGTATGCTGGTCCCTGCACAACTCCAACAGTCTGGTGCGTTCCTGCCCGTTCACACCGCAGAGCGCCAGGATTGACGCCACGTCCTCTGGCTTCGCGCCGCGTTCGCCGCGCAGCATCCTCGTGACCTTGGTCGGCGACCAGCCCATCCGCCTGGCGGTCTGTTTTCGATCAAGTCCCACTTTGTCCATTGCCGCTTTGAGACCCTCGCCCAGTTCGCGGGCGCGGATGGTCGGCTCCCGGGATTCCATGCTCCCCAAGTTAGTGATTGCCCAATGGGCCATTGGGAATCGCCACCCGAATGGGCCATCGCTCTAGCCTCAAGTCACCCACTGGGCTGAACGCGAGTCGCAAACTTTGCACTCCGTAGCTGCCCGCCATGTACTCGACCCGCCCACCCTGTGCGCGGAATACGGCACTAGCGACTGATGATGTAAGCGATACCGCCGCTCCCACCCGCCACGGCCCCGCTCGCGGTGTAGCGCTTGGTGCGCAGCCAGATGTTCTCGAACTGGTCGCGCTGGTAGACCCGCCGGACCGCCGCGTTGCTGCTCGACGCCGGGTCGTTCGCGATGACGTCACCGTCCTCGGTGAAGCCCACGATGACCATCAGGTGTCCCGCCGTGCCGTACCCGGCACCGTCGAGTTCCTCCGCGCGGAAGGACTGCGAGGTGACCACCGGGATGCCGCGCGCGATGTAGTGCTCCAACTCCGTCAACGACCCCAGCCGCGTGACGTGGGCGTCGAGGCCGAACGTGGCGGCGTAGGCGGTGTTGAACGGCCAGTTGCCGGTGCCGTCGTAGTCGACGTCGTAGATGTAGCGCGCGGCGTGGTCGACGGTCGGGTCGGCGAAGTCGGGGTTGACCCAGGACAGGTCGGCCTTCGTCGGGCGCTTGCCCCAGTACTCGACGACCATTTCCGTGGATGTGGGGCTGCACCACGCCTCGCCGCCGCCGCCGTACTCCGGGTACTCGCCGATGTGGGTGTTCTGCGAGTAACGGGGGACCGGCAGTTCGATGCCGGTGGCCGGGCCGGGTTCGCTCGCCGGAACGGTGAACCGGTCCGGGATCGCGGAGGCCATCGCGCCGACCATGCGCAGACTCGGCGACGCGTTCGTGCCCGCCAGCCGGTAGAGCGTGACCTTGAGCTGGTAGCCGCGCACGGGCTGGTCCTTCGCGGCGACGAACGTGTCGACGTCCACACCGCCCGCCGCGTCGGACTGGCCTGGCACGCTGGTGCGCCGGATGTCGCCGTCACCGTGTGCCCAGCGCCCCATCGAGTACCAGCGTGGGTTGTCGGTGGGTCGCAGTTCGACCTGTAGCCAGGTGCCGGTGGGAGTGTCGGCGTTCCACGACGCGACGAGTTGGGTGGCGTCGAGCCCGGGACGGTGCGTGGGCGAGGTCCAGCTTCCGTACTCGTACCGCTTGGTCTCGTGCTCGATCGTGCCCGAGGGCTTGCCGATGCGCAGTTCGCCGTGTCCCGCCGCGCGCACACCCTCTTGCGTGCCCTGGTGGCGGAAATCGCGCCACTGGTGGAAGTCGACGGTCTTGGCTGTCGCGGGGGCCGCGGCCGCCGGACCGGGCACGGCGGTGGCCAGCACTGCCAACCCGACGAAACCGGCGGCGAGCAGGCGAATCGGGGGTGGGCGCATGGGAGCGATTTTCCCGCCGATCGCGTGATCTGTAAATAGTTCTCTTCAGCTATTCGAGCATTGGCCGGAAGAGGACCGGTGCCCGGCGTGACCGAGACGGTTCGGTCACGAGTCCGCTTCGAGTTCGGCGATGAACTGTGCCCAGAAGTCCTCGACGCAGCGTTCGTAGCGGATGCCGAGTTCGAGGGACTTGACCTGCCACCGGTCGCCGTTGTCGACGATCTGCCCGTGCTGGGCGATGTACCCGTCGCCACGCGCCTTGTGCGAGGTGTGGCGGTCGCGGGCGAGGCGGAGCAGGTTGTCCGGGTCGCCGAAGGTGCCGAAGAAGAGCTTGAGCAGGCCGAGGTCGCGCACCTCGGTCTGCTC
>JALZNB010000458.1 GCA_030857905.1 Actinomycetota bacterium | reverse complement strand
GAGCCGGCCCGCCCACCGATCCGGTCCGGCCGTTCGCGAGTGGCCCTACTTGTGGCGTTGAACCTCATCGCCCAACTGGTGCCCGCACGCGCGATCGGCGAGGCACCAATCGGGACCGAGCGGTCCGCGTCGGACGACGACCTGGCCAGGACGCTGGGTGACCTCGCCCGTCGGGCCTGCGCCGTGCCCGTGGTCAGCGGGTCACCCGAGGTGATGGCGCGGGCGCTGGCCTGGTGGCTGCGGCTGCGCGGCGCCCTGCCCACCGTGGTGCGCGGAACCGCGCAAGGGCGGCCGGGCGCGCACTGCTGGGTCGAGGTGGCGGGATCGGTCGTGGACGTCTCCGGTGTGGAAACCCCGCTGATGCCCCGGGAAACGCGCCGGGCGCGGACCTGACCGGAGTCAGGGCGCGCCCGGCGGGGGTGATCAGCTCGCGTCGAGGACGGCGCCGATGCGACGGCGGGTCTCGGTCTCGCCGAGGGCGTTGGCCACCAGGTGCAGCGCGGGGCTGCGGGTCGAGCCGGTCAGCAGCACGCGGATCGCCTGCGACGCCTCGCGGATCGAACCCGGATAGGCGTCCGGGTCCCGCTTGTAGTCCTTGACACTGGCCGCGTAGCCGTTCTCCGCCGCCGTGGTGCGAATCTGGTCGAACCACGCGTCGGCGTCGGTCAGATCCTGGTAGCGGCCGAGAAGGTCCGCGGCGAGCTTGCGCACCGCCTCCGGGGCCAAGCCGCCGAACCGGCTGTCGGCGGGGTCGATGACCGGCGCGAACAGCGCGGTGAAGAAGTACCCGTAGATCGGCCGGAAGTCCGACCACTTCCGCAGGTCCTTGCGCGGGTTGTCGACACCGGCCCGCTCGATGTCCAGCGCGCGCACCGCCAGGTCCCGCTCGGCGCGCACCGCCTCGGCCAACTCGGTGTCGTGCTGGTCCGCCCAGACCAGCACCTGCTCGAGCACGTCGGCGCTGGGCAGCGTGGCGACGTGGTCGCCCGCGATGTCCTCCAGCTTGACCAGGTCGACCAGCGCGCCGGACACGCCGCACTCGGCGAGCCGCAGCGGCGAGGCGAGCGCCTCGTCCAGCGGCATCTCCGCCAGCCTGCCGTTGATCAGCCCGCGTAGGTAGTACAGGACGGCAGGCGCCGGGTATCCCGCGGTGATGTAGAACTCGACGGACGCCTCCGGGTCCTTGCGCTTGGACAGCTTGCGCTTGCTGGAACCCTCGATCTTCAACAGCGGCGCGATGTGCGCGTAGGGGATGCGCTCGAAGCCTGCCGCGTCGAACAACTGCAGGTGCACCGGCACCGAAGAGATCCACTCGTCGCCGCGCACAACGTGGGTCACCCGCATCAGGTGGTCGTCCACCAGGTGCGCGAAGTGGTAGGTCGGCAGCCGCAGAGGGCTTGTCGAGCTCTTGAGGATGACGATGTCGTTGCGGTTGGCGTCGGCCTCCAGCTCACCGCGGATCAGGTCGCTGTAGGTCACCCGCCCCACCTCGCCGGGGGAGCGGAACCGCACGACATAGGGCTCGCCCGCGGCGAGCCGCTCCCGAACCTGCTCGTCGGTCGCGTCGCGCCAGATCGCCCAGCGGCCGTAGTACCCGGTGGGCACCTTCTCCGCCCGCTGCTCCTCCGCGGCGGCGGTGAGCTCCTCCTTCGTGGCGAAGCACAGGTAGGCATTGCCCTCGCGGAGAAACTCCCGTACATAGGTCAGATAGATTCCAGCACGCGCCGACTGGGTGTACGGGCCGTACACGCCGGTCTCGTCGGTTTCCGACGAGGTGACTCCGAAGTAGCCGAAGGCGGCGTCGAACTGGGCGGTCGCCCCCTCGACGGTCCGCTGCTGGTCGGTGTCCTCGATGCGGATGAAGTAGGCGCCGCCGGAGTGCTCCGCGAGGTCCTTGTCGAGCATCGCCACGTACACCCCGCCCAGGTGGGCGAAGCCGGTCGGGCTCGGGCAGAACCGGGTCACCATCGCACCCTCGGGCAGCTCCCGCTGCGGATAGCGTTGCTCCCAGTACTCGGGCGCCTGCAGGTCGGCCGGGAACAGCGCGTCGATCTCATCGCGGTTGAGCATGTGCGGGGGTTCCTCCACGGGCGCGGGATGGTCAGGGCCGCCGCGGGCGCCACCTCTCCGGCTGGATCTGGTGACGGCGCTTCCCCACGGGCCCTCGGGCATGCTAATACGGGCCCGCCCCTGCGACGGCGGCGGTCCGCGCCGCTCCGGCGGGCCCTGGGGTCCTGTGTGGACTTCGGAGGATGAACTGGTCCCCGGAAGCTGGACTGGGCAAGTAGAGATTAGGGCGTGTCCTGTAAGTGGTCTACCTGTCGGTTTGGTTTGATCTTGGTGTGGTGGGTCGTGGTGAGGTGACGGACAAGGCGTGGTCGGTGATCGAGCCGTTGTTGCCGCCGGTATCGGGTGGTGGACGGCGGTGGCGGGATCACCGGCAGGTGATCAACGCGATCCTGTGGAAGTTGCGTACGGGTGCTCCGTGGCGTGACCTGCTCGAACGTTATGGCCGTGGAAGACAGCGCATGAACGGTTGCGGTTGTGGACCGCCGACGGACGTGACGGAGAATCCTCGACCACGTGATCGTCAAGGACGACTCGGTCGGTGATGTCGAGTGGGTCGTTAGCGTCGACTCCAGCGTGGTCCGGGCACATCAACACGCTGCCGGAGCACGAAAAAAAAGGGGGCTGCGGACCCGCCGCCGAACCGCTCGCGGTCGATGGTGAAGCCCTCGGACGCTCCCGAGGGGGACCAAGCAGCAAGGTCCACCTCGCCGTGGACGGACGCGGGCTGCCGATGCGGATCATCCTCACTCCAAACCAGGCCGGTGACAACCCGCAGCTGCTGCCCCTGCTCGACGAGATCCGAGTTGCGTGCCCCGGCGGTGGACATCCACGGGTCCGCCCCGACATGGTGATTGCCGACAATGCCTACTCCCACCCGTCGACCCGCACGGCCTTGCGTGCCCGCCGAGTCGGGTTCACCTGCCCGAACGCGACGACCAGTTCGCCCATCGCGCAGCCAAGCGCTCACGCGGCGGACGCCCACCCACGTTCGACCTGGAGTTCTACACACGACGCAACGTGGTTGAACGCTCCTTCAACCGGCTCACACAGTTTCACGACCTGGCCACCCGCTACACCACACGCGCCGCCCACCACCAAGCCGAACTCGCCATCGCCGCCACCATCCTCTGGCTCCGATGACTTGCAGGACACGACCTTGCCGCCGTGGTGGGCCGCAGGGTTGATCGCATCGAAGACACAAACATGTTCGGGGTGGCCAGTCCCTTGGTGAGTCGGGGGACCAATGGCTGCAGCGAGGCGACGGCTGTGCGGCCGGATACGAGCCACGCGGCGCGGAAGAGCTGGAACTATCGTTCGCGCAGCTCGACCGCGAGATCAGGCATAGCGCAGTCGGCGGCGATTAGCGCCGCCAAGTTCAAGGCCGAACATGCCTGGTCGATCCGATCCTCGAGTTCGGTTAAGCACGTGTGCGGTTCACCTGATCCGCCCTGGGATGGCGAGGTCCACCTGGACGGCGTCGCAGGCTGGGCCACACATCCGTGCAGGGTCGGGTTGTTGCACCGGACATCGCTTTAGCGCGTTGACCAGGTCGTAGCAAGGTCGGTGGGGCGATTACTCGCATCGGTCGAGGGAATGTGGGTCGGGTTTGTGTTCGCTGGGGGAGATCATGCCCAGGTTGTTGCGGAAGTGGGTTTCCCACGTGCCGGAGAGCAAGTATTCTTTTAGCGCGGAGGTGACTTTCTCGCATAGGTCCTTGTTGCCTTTTTCCAGTCCGATTCCGTAGCGTTCGACGTGGCCGAAGGTCACTCCTTCGACGACCTTGAGTCGCGAATCATGTTGGGCCCAGCCTCGCAGGATGAGCTGATCGGTCGATGCGGCGCGCACATCGCCGTCCGGTTTGAACAACGCGTGAGCGCATTCGCCGTCGCCGATAGTCTCCACGAGGTTTACTGCGCGCTCGCGGAGTTGCTTGACCGAGGTGGTGCCGCGGGCCGCGCACACTGTGCCGCGGATGAGGAGATCGTCGAACGAGGTAATCGAGGTATCGGTCGCACGGACCATCGCACCCTGTCTAGTGAACAGGTAGGGAGCGACGAAGGCGACGTGCTGGGCCCGTTCGTCTGTCTTCGAGTATGTGCCGATCATCAGTTGGACGTCCCGGTCCTTGATGATCTGTTCCCGCCGGTCTGGCTTCACGTCAACGAAGGTGGGCCGCACCTTGAGGTGGTTGGCCAGCCAGTTGGCCATGTCGTATTCGAAGCCGGACCGTCGCTGCCCGTCGAAATAGCCGAGCCCGGGCTGGTCGGTCTGCAGGCCGATGTAGATGTTTTTCGGGGCTGCGGCCGGTTCCGGTGACACGCAGCCGCTGACAGCCAGGCAGCCAGCCAAAGCTGCGGCTGTCAAACGGTAGGGCACGGGAGCTCCTCTAGTTGTAGAGCAGGACACGGTTGAGTTCAAGGTCCACGCGGCACATTTCGTCGGGTATCGACAGCACGCCACGTACCGTCGCGTTCTTGGTTGCCGCGCTGAGGTCGAGTTTGACCTCGTCTCCTGAACGCGCGGTCGCTACAGGCTTGGCATAGTTTGGAGGTTCGCCATCCACTGCGACCACGAAGTCGACTTTCGCCGCGCCGACGCAAAACCCAGTGGACTTAGTATTGTGCAGGGTGAATATCACCACCAGGTGATCACGTCGGGGTGGGGCGAACGGACTCGACGAGTCATCGGTGGCACGGCCGACAAGTTCGATCTGGCTGCCATTGCCGAGGTCGGAGGGCTGCGATAGCGCGACATCGCCGGTGATGTTGAGGTCGGCTTGGTCGCCGACGAACCAGTACAAGCTTGCCACGACGACTCCCACCGCAGCAGCAATCGCGATGATCACGAGATGTCGTCTGGGTTTTGGCGTTGCACTTGGCGTTCGACCACGTAGATAGGCGGCCAGGCTTGGAGCCACCGTAAGCACTGCCACGATCAACGACAACACACCCGCGATCTCACTGCCGCGCGACCCCAGTGCCAGCAAGAAGACGGTGCACGCCCCCGTGGTTACCGTGACCAAAGTGATCCAGATCCACCTCGGCCGCTCCGGTAACGACCCGGTCGACTCCTCCATGATAACAAGGGTAGCAGCGTGATCATCTCGGAGATGGGACCAAGCGCAAAAAAAAGCTAGACTTCTTGGGCGTAGTGAAACCCACGCCGACCGCATGTTCCTTTGTCGCCACGACGAACCGCTCGGGCAAATCCACGCCCAGGCCAACCCGGCCACAGCAGACGCCCCGGGATTGTGGAGCTGGCTTGAGGATCAGGACCTCGGACCATGTCATGGCTGTCTCCTGCGATGCCACGTTCACCGCCCCGTCCGAGCCGACGCACTTGCGACCTTGGCGCCATGCATGGGCGGCAGCGCCTCTCAGCCGGTGCTGACAGCGAGGGTCAGCGGTTCCAAGACTGGTTGCTGGTTGATTCCGGCGTCGATAGGCACACGCTGATGACGCGCCGCTCGATCAACAAACCTACGGAGCTGGCTTACCCATCGGCCATATCTACCTCTCGGTAATAGTCGTCGAATTCGTTCGTGTAGCCGGGAGTCATTGAGTCTTTGAGGAAATTTTCCCATTCGCTAAGAACAAAACCGGACTCCACAGTTCCAAGTCCACAGATATGACGTGCTCCGAGGTCTCCGGATACGTTCTCAAGTAGGATGAGGTGGCTGGAAGGGATCTGTTACGTGGCCAGAAAATCAGGGGAAGTATTCGCCGGAGTTGCGGGTGGCCCGGCTGGGGTCAACAAACTCCCGCAGAGGGGAGCTGGCGGACACCGGTCACCGATGAAGCGATCGAGAAGATCGAGGGATGATCGTCAGCGGCGAAATGAGTCCTGGCTCGAAGCTGCCCCGCAGGGCGGATCAGGTCGAACACCTCGCGTTCCGGGAGGAGTACCGAGACAACCTGGTGGCTGCGAGGATCGGCCCGATCTGTGGTCTGCGCGCGGCTCCGAAATCTACTTCTCCATCGTGCAACGGAAAGTCGTCACACCCAACGACTTCACCGACCTCGACCAGGTCCATCAGCGGCTGACCGACTTCGAGCGACGCTACAACGCCACAGCACAACCATTCCGATGGAAGTTCACCACCACCGACCTCCACGACCTGCTGGCCAGACTCGACCGGCACACCCGACCAACAGGAACAACCCGCCATCCCACAAGCCACATGATCAACCCCCGACGAACTTACGAACGGGACTACTAAGTGTTGCGCTTTGCCAACACCCCATCGACAGAGATCGGCGCAACTATGTCTCGGGAATCGGTCCTGCGCTTCTGGGCCACACTCGACGCTCAAATCCTGCAGGCATCCAGCGCTTGAGTCAGCACCGCAGACCGTCTGGCATTGGACGTCAGACCGGTTGGGTGAACGGTTCCGGCCACCGCGTCCGCGTTCCCCTGCGACGGCTCCGCACGCGACCGTGCTCCTCGATCGCCCGCTCAGCGCGATCCCGATGTCGGCTCAGGGCCGCCTGCCTGAGCAGGAAGTGCGTCGGATCGTCTTCCCGCCCCTGGAGCGAGCCCTTGATCAGGACACGGAGCAGCTCCCAGGGACCGTCGCGCAGCTCGGCGACCAAGTCTTGCCACACCCTCGGGGGTACGAGAGGTGATCTGGTTGACCAGTTGCCACCAGCGGAACCCTAGGCAGGACACTGCGTGCGCATCGACTCCGCGCGGGCTCAACTCACCGGACCGCTCGACCACCTTGACGAAAGTCCGGACCGCCGCCGTCGGATCCTGGCGGAGCAGTTCGGCGATGAACGTCCGCACCCTCACCAGGTCGTCGACCGTCCGGGCAGCCGCAATATGCGACTCGATCAGGGCTCGGGCACGCTGTCGCTGCTCCACCGTGACGAGCGGCGTGGTGCACGCGTCCAAGGTGATCAGACTCTGGCGCGCGCCGCTCTCTACCGCGATCCACTCCCGCACCACGCCCTCCTGCCGTCCTGAGCGTCGATCGGCTTCGTCGAGGGCTGCCAACCGGTCTTTGGCCAGCCGCTCGACCACGCGCACGGCTTCCGCGAGCGCGGCAGTTTCGTCCGGCGACCAGAGCGTCGCTTCCACTTCCAGCACGGAACGCACGACGTTCAACGTCTCGGTGATGAACTGCCGGTCCTTGGCCGTAACGAGCCACTGGCCGAGCTTCTCGACAGTGGGAGGTGGAGCAAGGCGCTGGAGTGCCCGGTCGCCATCGGGAACATGTCCGGGATGCGGTTGGACTACGTGGCGTTCGGGTTCTACGCCGAGCACTGCGTGGGTTGCGACATGCGGAACCCGACGGGGCGACTTCCAAACCTGGAGACCGAGGCTCTAACTCGGCAGAAGGAGGCCGAGGCAGAGAAGGCCAGGTGGGCTGAGAAGCTGCGGGTTCGGGGTCTTGCTCGAGCTGGGCGGGTGGAGCGACGGCGGAGCCTGCGGGCGTCCGCGGACCCGGCGTCCGTTGGCACCTGGACGGCCTCGATGCTCTCGATCCGGAACCGACGGTTGACGTCGACGCCGACGCGACGGCCGCGGCGCGGCGCCGGTTGACGACGGTTGCTGGTCGTGCGGCGGACCGGTTCGATGAACGCATCATCGACGAACTGTTCGATGCTGTGGAGAGCGTCGGGCTTGCCGAGCTGCTGGAGCCGTTGCGGCACCTGACGTCGCGGCGGCCGGAGCTCGCGGAGCGCCTGGTGGTGGCCGCGCTGGCAGCGTTGCGAGGGGCCCGACTCTGGAGGCTGGCCGCCGCGTGACTGACCACCCGGACTTGGTGGACGCGGCGGCCGTCGATGATGCGGTCAGCTGGGCGGTCGTGGTGTTGGCGGGGGCGAAGACACCCGATGATCATCATTTCTTCGGCCCGATGCCGGTGGTGCAGGCGAACGATCCGGGCCCGTTGCGGGTCCTCGCAGACCTGTGTCCGGACAAGCTGGTTGCCCGCCTGGTTGGGATGCTGCTGCGGCCCGCCGGTGACGGGCATCATCGTGAACCCGGCGCACCAACTGCGGTTGGTCTCCGATTTCGACCGGCGGGCCGCCGCCGGCGGTGTTGAGCATCTCGCGGGCACCCATCTCGAGCTGGCTGTCCAGCTGTTGCCGAACTTGGCCGTTTCCATGTGCGTTCCACCGCAGGACAGCTACGACCCAGGCACGGTCGGGACCGCCAAGAGGGCAGTCGCCCGCATGTTCATCGCCGCGCCCGTCCGAATTGCCGGGCTGCTGGAGGAGGCTGGCCGGCACACGGCCGAAAAGATTCGAGACGGCCTCGTCGGCTCGGTCCGACATGCCCTGGACATGGTCGACACCGAGTACGTCCACCGTCGCGCTCATGACCCGGTGACGATGCCTGAGGAGGCGGCGGCGGTCACCGATGCGGCGTTCGTGTTCCTCCTCGCCCGCTCCGATGAGTCGTGGGGGCACGAAGTGACGTTTTCCGCGGCCGAAGCCATCGAGCGGATGGGCCGCTGGCGCAGCGAGGCCCTCGCCGGACGCCTGGACGCGACCTTGGGTGCGTTCGTGACGCTGACCCGGCACCGACTCGCCGAGCAGAAGGGCGTGCTCATTACTACTGCTGCGCCGGACCCGCTCGCGGGGATGGAGGCGTATGCGCGCAAGAACCATCTGTACCAGTCCGCCCAACGCCTGCTGAGCGCGGTGGAGTCCGCGTCGTCGACTGACCCGTTGGCCGTGTGCGAACCATCACGGCGCTCATCACGAGCGAACGCGACAGCGACCTGGACTCCGAGGTGGTGTGCCCGCTCTTAGCCACCCTCGGAGAGATCGGCCACCGCCACGGGAACCAGCCCGGAGTGCTCCAGGCCGTCCTGCCGACCCTCCACACGTACCTGGTCGATGCCGAGCCCGGACCACGCGCCGCGGCGCTCGTGGCCTGGACGACCATCGGCAGAACCCACGCCCTCCCGTCGACGGTCGCGGACCTTCTCCCGGCATTCGTCTCGGACAGGTACATCGTGGTGATCGATGCCGTTCTTAAGGCCGCGTACAGGCTTCCTTGACCGGACCAGGAGTCTTGGATTCAGTTGATTATTCACGCTGCGACGGTGATGGGGGCATCAACGTCTCCAAGCATTTGGATACCTTCCTGACCTCCTCGGCAGCCGATACCAATCGGATCGGATGCCGCTAATCCGCACATATCGCCCACCCGTCGCCAGCGCCGGACCCGCTGCACAACGCGAGCGGCCGTGTCGGAGACGAATGGCAGGCAACTACGGCGAACCACCGTATCGAGACTGGAGGATCCCCATGATCAAGAAGATCATCGCGGCGCTGGGGGTGACCGGCGCGGCCGTGCTGTGCCTGGCGATGCCCGCGTCGGCACACACGCAGGCCGCTCCGGACTGCCAGTGAGACAGTAGTTACGGCACGATCGTAAAAACGGCTCCGGTGGCATCGACGACCGACGGCAGCCGAGTCGGCACGATCGAGATCTGCCGCGACAGCAACTACAACTACTGGGGCTTCGTGATCTACACCAACCCGATGACAGCCAGCCAGTATGCGGAGGTGTACCTCGACCGGTACCGCGACGGGCTGTGGGAAAGTCAGATCACCTGCGACAGCCCCGGGGGCAATGGAACCGTGACGCCGGGGCAAACCCGGTGCTGGACGCCCAAATTCACCGGTTTCAGCGGGAGGTACACGTTCCGGGCGGGCTCATACAAGTACAGCAGCCACACCGGCGATCTGCTGGCCTGGGGCCAAACCGCGATAGCCCGCTGACCTGGACCGCCGAGCCCCGATCGACCGCTGCCCCGATTCCCGCAGGGCAGCGGTCGATCGAATCGGAGTCGGACCTCGTCGCAGCATGCGCTGACGTGCGTAACAGGCGGGACACGCCAACCGAACGTCCGCTTCTCGGCATGAGAAAGTGTTTGGTGCCGGGGCCGAAACCTTACCTGGGCGGCGGCGTGTAGAGGCTGGGTGGACCGTCGCCGCGGGCTGTGGCGAGTTGGTGGTTGAGGACTCGGATGTCGGCTTGTTGGGCGTTGTGTTCGAGGCGGAGTACTTGGATGGCGCGTAGCAGGGTGTGGGTGTCTGCTTGCCCGCCTTGACCCTCGGTTCCGGCTGAGCCGAACGGGGAACCTTTTTCTGCGTCGGCGAGAAGGAACCGGCCCGCTTGACCTCGGGGGGATCATGTCAGGGTGGATAACCACAACCACCTCATCGGCGGCGTACACCAGGCCATCATGGCGGGCAACATCAATGGTGATGTCTACCTAGGCGCGGCAACACCACCGGGCCCGTACCGGTTCGACCAGCTCCCGGTGCGCGCCGCCGCCTTCCAGAGTCGCGACTTGGTCCCCGGCGACGGCTGCACGGTCCTGGTCGGCATGGGCGGGGCGGGCAAGACCCAGCTCGCGGCCGATTCCGCGTACCGGGCGCGGGCGGCGGGTCGCGACGTCATCTGGATCGTCGCGGGTTCCCGCGAGCAGGTGTTGGGCGCTTATGCCGATCTCGATGAGCGCGTCAGTGGCGTCCGACGGGACACTGGCGCGGCCGTCCGGTCGTTCCTTGGCTGGCTCGAGACCCACCCCCACCTGGTCGTCCTCGACGGCGTCGCCTCGCCTGCCGACGTGCACGGGCTCGTCCCCGTCGGTCACGTCATCGTCACTACTCAGGACAGCGGCGCGGCCTGGCGCGCCGACGGCAGGCACATCGTCGAGGTCGGCCTCTTCACCCACGACCAGGCCCGCGACTGCCTCGCCTCCTGGCTCGCCGACCAGCACCACCTTCTCGACGGCGCCGACGACCTGATCACCGAACTCGGCCACCTCCCGCTGGCCGTCGCGCACGCGGGCGCCTACCTCGCCGACCTCGGCATCACCTGCGTCGACTACCTCGACCGCTTTCGCGCCCACCACTACCGCCTGCCTGACTTGTTCCCCGACGACCACGAACGCGTCGTCGCCACCACGTGGACTCTGTCCATCGCCCGCGCCGACGAACGCAGACCGGTCGGCGTCGCCCGGCCGCTCATGCGGCTGCTGTCGTTCCTGGACCCCGCGGGCATTCCCCTCCAGATCCTCGCCGCACCCGCCCTTCACAACTTCCTGGACGCGGACGAGACCCGGGTCCGCGACGCCGCGCATTGCCTGGCCCGGCTGAACCTCATCTCAATCGACACCCACCCCGCCGCCGCGGGCGTTGCCATCTGCCTGCACGCCCTCGTGCAACGCGCCACCCGCGAGGCGAGCCCCCCGGAAACCGAGATCGAGACCGCCGCCCAGGCGCTGTGTGACATCTGGCCAGAGATGGAGACCGACGCCGCGTTCGCGGACGCGTTGCGCCAGAGCGCGAGCGTGCTCGGCAAGTGCGCCGAGCCGCTGCGCCCAAATCCACTGTGGACACCGGATCCGCACCCCGTCCTGATCCGCGCCGGACGCAGCTTGAAGAACGGCGGACACC
>JALZNB010000370.1 GCA_030857905.1 Actinomycetota bacterium | reverse complement strand
CACCGGAACCGACCGGCGCCGGGCGCACCTCGCCCGCCTTGCCCGTGAGGTCGACCGACGAGGCCCAGTCGTCGGTGAACTCGGCGCCGCCCGACCCGAACCGTGGGCCGCCGTCGCTGTCTGATGTGCGGCTGAGCACGACGTGCGCGGCGGCTTTGGACTGACCCGCCGACACCTCCACCGTGGGCAGTGGGGTCGGCAGTGAGGGCACCGGGGTGGACACGCGATCCTCCGAGCTGGGCTGGACAGGCCCCGCGCCCGGCTCTGGCGTGGCCCGCGAAGGGACCACAGGTCAAGCCGGGCGGCGGAGCCCCTTGGGGTGGGGGAGAGAGTTAAACCGGAGGTGGGTCAGCCCACGGCGGCCTTGAGGGCCTCACCCAGGTTGCCTGCCTCCTCCGGGGTCATCTCGACGACGAGGCGTCCACCGCCCTCAAGCGGGACGCGCATCACGATGCCCCGGCCCTCCTTCGTCACCTCGAGGGGACCGTCTCCGGTCCGGGGCTTCATGGCCGCCATAGCGTGCTCCCTCCGTCATAGCCTGCCGACCCGGGCGATACGACGCCACCGGGTCGTCCCACATTCTCCCCTATCCGCTCGCGGCGGTGAAATCGAACCGATCATCGCGTGTCGCGTGACCGGCCACGATAGGTGGCGCGGGTGGTGGCAAGGCTGCCAGACTTGGGGGTCGTGCGCGCACGTTCGGCCCTCTTCGACGTCTACGGCGGCTATCTCCGGCAGCGGGGTGGCGCCGTCACCATCGCTGCCCTGGTCAGACTCCTTGAGCCACTTGACTTCGGTGCGCCCGCGATCCGAACCGCCGTCTCACGCATGGTCCGACAGGGCTGGCTGGCCCCTGTCCGCCTGCCGGACGGCCCCGGCTACGCGTTGACCCGCCGGGCCGAACTGCGGCTGGACGAGGCCGCGGCCCGCATCTACCGCACCGGTCCCTCCACATGGGACGGGACCTGGCACGTCGTCGTGCTTGAGGAGCTGCCCGAGCGCGGTGCCCGTGACCGGCTCGCTTCCTCGCTGCGACTGCTCGGTTACGGTCCGCTCGGGCCCGCCACCTGGGTGGCGCCGCGGCCGTCGCCGGGACTGGCCGACGTGCTCGCGGACCTGCCCGCGCGGGTGTTCCACGGCCCGCACGAGGGCTCGGACTCCGACCTGGCCGCGCGGGCCTGGGACCTGGACGGCCTCGGCGAGGAGTACGCCGGGTTCGTGCGGCGGTGGGAACCGGTCATGTCCGCTGTGGACGGCTCGGCGCCCGCCGAGGCGTTCGCCGCGGCCCAGCGCCTGCTGCACGCGTGGCGAAAGTTCCTGTTCCGCGACCCTGGGCTGCCCGCGAGCCTGCTACCCGCGTCCTGGCCGGGGGCCGCCGCCGCCGAGTTCTTCGACCGGCAGACGGCCCGACTCGCGCCCGCTGTGACGGATTTCCTGGACGACTGCGTCACCCGAGGTGGTAAGCAGAGGTCGACCGCGTGATCGTGAGCAGGAGGCATAACGGTGTCTGAGGCTGTGCTGGACGTGTCGGACCGACCGACTTTGTTGATCGAGGACAACGACGGGGTGCGAATCCTGACCCTGAACCGCCCGGACGCGTTCAACTCGCTGACCGTGACGCTCAAGGAAGACCTGCTCGCGGCGCTGCGCGCGGCGGCGGTCGACGCTTCGGTGCGCGCTGTGGTGCTGACCGGGGCGGGTAAGGCGTTCTGCGCGGGCCAAGACCTCAAGGAACACGTCGCTCTGCTTCGAGCGGGAGACCCATCGCCGCTGGCGACCGTGGAAAAGCACTACAACCCCATCGTCACCGCGATCACCGGGCTGCCGAAACCCGTCATCGCGGCGGTGAACGGGATGGCCGCCGGGGCGGGGGCGTCCTTCGCCTACGCGTGTGACCTGCGGATCGCCGCCGACACGTCGAAGTTCCTGATGGCTTTCGCGAGTGTGGGCCTGACCGCGGACTCGGGCGCCGCGTGGACGTTGCCCCGATTGATCGGGTACGGGCGGGCGATGGAGATGTTGCTGCTGGCACAGCCGGTGTCGGCCGACGAGGCGTTGCGGATCGGCATGGTGAATCGGGTCGTGCCCGCCGAGTCAGTGCTGTCCACGGCCGTGGAACTGGCATCTCGGTTGGCCGCCGGGCCCACGACCGCTTACGCGAAGGTCAAGGAGGCGATGCTGGCATCAGCCGGTGCGGGGTTGGCCGACGGATTGGCTGTCGAGGGGCGGACACAGCGGGAAGCGGGCGGCACAGTGGACCACCGGGAAGCCGTGGACGCGTTCCTGGAGAAGCGGCCCGCTCGGTTCGTCGGACACTGACCAGTGGTTACGCGGTAGCGCGCCAACAGGACGCGATGTGGTCGTCGACCATGCCCACGGCCTGCATCAAGGCGTAACAGGTCGTCGGGCCGACGAAGGCGAAGCCCCTGCGCTTGAGGTCTTTCGCCATGGCCGTCGACTCGGCGGTGATGGCCGGAACGTCGGCCATCGTCGCTGGTCGGACCCGGTTGCCCAGCGGGGCGAACGACCACAGCAGATCGTCGAGGGGACGGTCGAGGGCGCGGACGGCGCGGGCGTTGCCGATCGTGGCGTTGATCTTGGCCCGGTTGCGGACGATGCCGGTGTCCGCCATCAGACGGGCGATGTCATCCTCGGTGAACTCGGCGACCACGGCGGGGTCGAACCGGGCGAACGCGGCGCGAAAACTCTCGCGTTTGCGCAGGATCGTGATCCACGACAGGCCGGACTGGAACGCCTCCAGACTGATCCGCTCGAACAGTTCATCGGCGCCGCGGAGCGGGACACCCCACTCCTCGTCGTGATAGCGGGCGTAGTCGGCGGTGCTTTCACCCCACGCGCAGCGGGTTCTGTCTGCTGACGGCACGTCACTCATGGCTCTCCGCGAACTCGGCGAACTGGCGCAGCGATCGACGAAGGCCATACCGGAACGCAGGCTCCACCACGCGCCACCCGAGGGAACCCAGCGCGCCCAGCGGTGGGTGAAGGCTTTCGTGCCAGCGGAAGGCGGACGTGTCGGCGCCGCGGGCGAGCACCTCGAAGATGCCGGTGCCGCGGACCAGGCCACCGGTGTGCCGGACCACACAGCGGTACGGCGGCTCCCAGGCGGTGATCTCCATGGTGTCGGTGAACCCGAGCTTCCCGAAGCCGGTGAACGCCGCGAGCGCGGAACCCGCGCTCCGGCCGTCGCCCCGGGTGACCCGTACGTGGGTGCCCAACATCCAGTCGCCCTGACGGGTCCAGTCGGTCATCGCCGCCCAGGTGGTCTCGGCCGGGGCGTCGACCTCGACGGTCTCGGTGACCTCGATCACCTGGAATCGGCCGCCTGCTCGTCGGAGATCGACTCGGTTGTCGGAACCTGGTTGTCGCCCGCCTCAAGCTCGGCGACGCGGGCACGAAGAGTGTCGACCTCACCGCCGATGCGGCGCAGGACCCAATCCACCTCGGACATCTTGTAGCCGCGCAGCACGAGCTGGAAGCGGACGGACCGCAGGTCCTCGCTGGTGACGCCCGCGGCGGGCAGGCGCGTCGGGGAGGCGCCCGGCGGCAGGGGGGGTAGTTCCTCGCCACGACCGAACACGACCGAGGCCAGCAGAAACACCACAGCCGCGACGAGCACCATGACGACGAGATAGACGAGCGCGGTGGTCACCGGAGGATGGTGACATGCGATGGGCATGTGGCGCAGCGGCACAGGCCGGACAACAGTCGCCCAATCGCGTTGCGGGCACGGACGGGCCTCGGACAAGGTGCCGAGATGAGCGATCTCATCGCGCGCCGCGCGGGCGCGGACGACTGGGCTGACCTGCGGGCGGTCCGGCTCGCGGCACTGACCGACTCACCGATGGCGTTCGGGTCGACCTTGGCGCGCGAGCGCGACTACGACGAAGCGCGATGGCGGACCTGGCCCGACGCGGGCGCGGTGTTCCTGGCGTGGCGCGACGGCGAGCCGGTCGGGATCAGCGGCGGTCTGCGCTCGACCGAGGGGATCGAGTTGATCTCCGTGTGGGCGGCGCCGAGCAGTCGGGGCACCGGAACGGCCGCCACGGTGGTCGGCGCCGTGCTGCGGTGGGCGCGCGAGTCCGGCGAGACCGAGGTGCGGGCCTGGGTGGCCGAGAACAGCACCCGCGCGCTGCGGTTCTACGACAAGATCGGCTTCACCCCGACCGGACTTGTCCGTCCGCACGCGCACAGCGCTGACCTGCGGGAAGTGCGACTGAGGATCAGGCTGGTCGAGGACTCAGGCCCGCTGAGCGACGACCTCGCGCATCGGTAGGCGGTCGGCGACGAGGACGTCGATCCGGTCCGGCAACCACTCCCCCGCGACCTGCACGAACTGGGTCATCTCACCCGAGCCGGACTCGATCCCGCACCGGGCGAGCGCCGTGCCCAGAACCTGCCTGGCCATCACCCCGAGTTGCGGCAGCGAGCGGTTGCGGTGCCTGCGCACCCCCAGGTTGACCTGCGCGATCCCGTCCAGCCCGTAGCGGGTGTGGGCGTCGAGCAGGAGGCCGATCTCCACGCCGTAGCCCGCGGCGAAGGGGACGGACTCCAGGAAGTCGCGGGTCGCCGCGTACTCGCCGCCGAGCGGCTGGATGACGCCACCGAGGTCAGGACGCAGCGCGGAGAGCACCGGACGGGCGAGCAGTTCGGTGACCCGGCCACCGCCGCCATCACCCATCTCCCCGGTCTCCAGCCGCAACGGGCGCCGATAGAAACCCTTGACCAGGTGGACACCGGTGACCGTGAGGAGAGGGCCGAGCAGCGACGGGACGAACGCCGGGTCGGGGTCGATCAGGTCTGTGTCGAGGAACACCAGCAAGTCGCCGCTGGTCGCGGCGAGGGAACGCCACAACACCTCGCCCTTGCCCGGGCGCGAAGCGATGTCGGGGAGAACGTCGGCGCCGCTGACGACTCTGGCACCCGCGGCCTCGGCCACTCTGATCGTGCCGTCCGTCGATCCCGAGTCCACGACGACGATCTCATCGACGAGGGTGCCCAACAGCGGACGAACCGACGCCACGACAGTGCCGACCGTCGATTCCTCGTTCAGCGCCGGAAGCACCACACTGACCGTGCGGGCCCCCTTCGCGCGGACCAGCTCGGAGATCGTCCACTCAGGACTGTGCCAGGTCCGACCGCCCAGCGTCCGGTCAAGCGCGCTCACGCCAGCGCCCGCACGGCCCGCGCGGGCGGACGGGTGCCCGCGATACTCGCCACCATCTCCACCACCTGCCTCGTCCGCCGCACCTCGTGCGCGCGGAACACCCTGGCCCCGGTCCACGCCGACACGGCGGTCGCCGCCAGCGTTCCGTCCACTCGCTCCGCGAGCCCGACCCCGAGTGTCTCACCGACGAAATCCTTGTTGGACAACGCCATCAGCACCGGCCACCCGGTTCCCACCAACTCGTCGAGCCTGCGCAGCAGCTCCAAACCATGCCAGGTGTTCTTTCCGAAGTCATGCGTCGGATCTATCAGGACACCCGATCTCGGCACGCCGATGGCGACCATCCTCTCGGCCCGCTCGACCAGCTCGGTGACGACCTCGGCGACCACATCGGTGTAGCGGACCCGGTGCGGGTCCGTCCTCGGCTCGGCGCCGCCGGTGTGCGAACACACGATGCCCACCCCGTACTCGGCGGCGACCTCGGCGAGCATCGGGTCGGCCCCCGCCCAGGTGTCGTTGATCAGGTCGGCGCCCGCGGCGCAAACGGCCCGGCCGACCTCGTTGCGCCAGGTGTCGACGCTGATGACCAGACCAGGATGGCGTTCCCGAACGGCGGCGACGAACGGCACCACCCGCCGGGCCTCCTCGCCCGCGTCGACCGTCTCACCATGCGAACCGGCCCGGACGCCACCGATGTCAACGATGTCCGCGCCTTCGCTGACAGCCCGGTCGACGGCGGCGAGCGCGGCCGCGTCCTCGAAGGCCGCGCCCTTGTCGTAGAACGAATCCCTGGTCCGATTGACGATCGCCATCACCAGCGCGCGGTCCTGCGGGACCTCGCGCACGCCGAATCGGAGAGCAGTCACGGTCCCCGATGGTGCCATGCCGTCGCTCGAAAGCGAGGCCCCAGCACATGGGCGATCGAAGATTAACTACGCGTTAAAGCGATTCGATGACTTTCGGGGAGCGAAGGCGCCAAGGAGCAGCCAGCTAGGCTGGAGCCGGACCTAGTGCGGTGACCACTAACGTTCACCGCGTTCGACCTGCCCACGACGTGCCTGACGGCACGGTCGAAAAGGCCAAGTACGTCCAGTACGAGTGCCGTTCCGCTCGCACCGCCAGGCACGCCGTGGACCCGCCGACCACGGCAACAGTTAGTGGTCACCGCACTAGGAGGCTTCGCCGTGTTCTACCGCGCCCTGCGTGCCGTGCTGTCGTCTCTCGCCCGGCTTTTCCTTCGACCAGTGGTCGAAGGGGCCGAGCGAGTGCCCACCACCGGGCCGGTGATCCTGGCGATCAACCATCTCGCCGTGATCGACAGCTTCGTGGTGCCGATGATGGTCTCGCGCAAGGTCGCCTTCCTGGCCAAGGCCGAGTACTTCGAGGGCCGCTCGCTCACCGGCACCCTGTTCCGCGCACTCGGCGCCATCCCCGTGCAGCGCGACAACAGCCGCGCGGCACTGGCCTCCCTCGACGTCGCGGGCGAAGTCCTCGACCGAGGCGTCGCGTTCGCCATCCACCCCGAGGGCACCCGATCACTCGACGGCAGGCTCTACCGGGGGCGCACCGGCGTCGCCCAGCTCGCCCTCGAACACCGGGCGCTCGTGGTGCCGGTGGCGCTGATCGGGACGGACAAGGTGCAGCCATCGGGCAAGAAGTTCCCCCGGCCGCACCGCATCACCGTGCGCTTCGGCGAACCACTCGACTTCACCAGGTACGACGGCATGGCCAGCTCACTGCCGATCAGGCGCGCGGTGACCGACGAGGTCATGTACGCGATCATGGAACTGTCCGGCCAGGAATACGTCGACTCGTATCACAAGCGACCCAACGCGGCCTGAAGTCAGACCCGCGCGGGTTGCGCTGGCCAAGATCACGGACTGAGCGGAAGACCCGACGGCTAACTCGCGCAGGCGTCCAGGGCCTCGTCGACTCGGCGGGTGACCTGTAGGGCGTCGATCGCGGCCTGGTCGGTGAATCCGCGGGAGCCCAGCTCACGCACCCACCGCAACAGCCCGTCCCAGTGGTCGTCCGGATCGAGCAGCACCACCGGCTTGGTGTGCATGGCCAGGTAGCGCGATGTCCACACCTCGAACAGTTCCTCGCAGGTGCCGAGCCCGCCCGGCAGCGCGAGGAACGCGTCCGACCTGAGGTCCATCTCCGCTTTGCGTTCCCGCATCGTCTCCACGACGATCAGTTCGTCGGCCGTCTGGTCGGCGCGCTCCAGTCCGACCAGGGCACGCGGGATCACCCCGATCGTGCGGGCCCCGCTCCGGTGGGCGGCGCGGGCGAGTACGCCCATCATCGCCGCCGAGGAACCGCCCCAGACCAGGGTCCAGCCTCGGACGCCGATGCCGGCGCCGACTTCCTCGGCCAGGTCGAGGTATGCGCGCGGGACGGCGTCGTTCGATCCACAGTAGACACAGAGGGTTCGGCTCAATGCGTGTCACTCCAAGCCTTGTATGCCTCTTCCACCACGCGGACGGCGTCGTCGATGTCGTCGGTCAGGTGGAGCAGGGCCAGGTCCTTCTCGCCGACCTTGCCGTGCTTCATGACCGAGTCCCGCAGCCAGTCGTAGAGCCCGCCCCAGTATTCGGTGCCGAACAGCACGACCGGGAACTTGGTGACCTTCTTGGTCTGCACCAGGGTCAACGCCTCGAACAGTTCGTCGAGGGTGCCGAAGCCGCCGGGCAGGCAGATGAAGGCCTGCGAGTACTTGATGAACATCGTCTTGCGGGCGAAGAAGTAGCGGAAGTTGACCCCGAGGTCGACCCACGGGTTGAGTCCCTGCTCGAACGGCAGCTCGATGCCGAGGCCGATGGACTGCCCGCCCGCCTCAGAGCAGCCGCGGTTGACCGCCTCCATGGCGCCGGGGCCACCGCCGGTGATCGCCGCGAATCCGGCGTTCGCCAGTGCCGCGCCGATGTCGCGGCCCAGTTGGTACTCGGGGTGCTCCCGGCCGGTCCGCGCCGACCCGAAGACCGTCACCGCCCTGGGCACCTCGGCGAGCGCGCCGAAGCCCTCGACGAACTCGGCCTGGATTCGCAGCACCCGCCACGGGTCGGTGTGCACCCAGTCGCTCGGACCGCGCGAGTCCAGGAGGCGCTGGTCGGTGGTAGTGGTCTCCTCGTCCGATCGGTCCCGGCGGAGGGTCACCGGGCCGCGCTGCTTCTCGCGGGGATGCTCGTCAATGGTCACCCCCGCGAGTCTAGGACCAGCCCGCGCCGCGATCTTGGTGCCGGTGCTCAGCTCACGAACTCGCGCAGGACCTTCGCGCACCGCGAGATCTGGGCGACCGGCACGTTCTCCTGCTGGGTGTGGGCGAGCATCGGGTCGCCGGGGCCGAAGTTGACCGCGGGGACGCCGAGCGCGGCGAAGCGGGCCACGTCGGTCCAGCCCAGCTTGCCGATGGGCTCGCCACCGGCCGCTGCCAGCAACTCCTGGGCGGCGGGCGCGGTGAGGCCGGGCAGCGCGCCCGCGGCCCCGTCGACCACCTCGAAGTCGAATCCGGCGAAGACCTCGCGCAGGTGCGCCTCGGCCTGGGCGATCGACCGGTCCGGGGCGAAGCGGAAGTTGATCTGGATGGCGGCGGCGTCCGGCACGACGTTGCCCGCGACGCCACCGGAGACGTGGACCGCCTGGAGACCCTCGCGGAACGTGCAGCCGTCGATGTCGACGATGCGCGCCTCGTAGTCCGCCAGCACGCGGAGCGCGTCGCCGATGGCGTGGATCGCGTTCTCGCCCATCCACGCGCGTGCCGTGTGGGCGCGTACCCCGGCGGTCCTCAACTCGATGCGCATCGTGCCCTGGCAGCCCGCCTCGATCATCGCGTTGGACGGCTCGCAGACGATGGCGAGGTCGCCGGTCATCCAGTCGGGCAGTTCCCGCTCGACGCGGCCTAGCCCGTTGCGCGAGGCGTCGACCTCCTCGCAGTCGTAGAACAGGAAAGTCAGGTCGTGCTTCGGTTCGGGGACGGCGGCGGCGATGTGCAGCATCACCGCGTCGCCACCCTTCATGTCGACGGTGCCCAGGCCGTGCAACACGCCGTCGACGTGGCGTACCGGCAGGTTGTTGTTGAGCGGAACCGTGTCCAGATGGCCCGCGAACACCACCCGCGACGGGCGGCCCAGGTTGGTGCGAGCGAGGACGGAGTTGCCGGATCGGGTGATCTCCAGGTGCGGGGCCTGCTCGCGCAGCGCCCGTTCCACGGCGTCGGCGAGCGCGGCCTCCTGCCCTGATTCGCTGGGAATGTCGACCAGGGTCGCGGTCAACTCGACGGGATCGGCGGTGAGGTCCAGCGTTGCGGTCACAACCCGTCAGGCTACTCCGTACGGCGATTGACTACCGTAGGGATCGTGAGCAGTGCAGAGGCAACGGAGACGCGGGGCGCACACGGCGTCGGGCTGGCGACGATCACCACCGGCGGGACGGTGCTCGACACCTGGTTCCCCAACCCGAAACTGGGCAGCACGCGGCCCTCGGGGACCCGGCGGATGACCGAGCGGGAAGCCGCGGAAGAGCTGGGCGCGGGCACGGTCGCGCTGCTCGGGCCGGACACCGCGCGCGGTGTCGAAGTGGTCGCGGTGCGCACCGACATCGACGACCTGGAGAAGCCACCCGCCGACGCGCACGACGCGTACCTGCGGTTGCACCTGCTCTCCACGCGCCTGGTCCGCCCGCACGGGCAGAACCTCGACGGCGTGTTCGGCCTGCTCAGCAACGTCGTGTGGACCAACCACGGGCCGTGCGCGGTCGAAGGCTTCGAGGCGACCCGGCTGCGGCTGCGCGGCAAAGGCACGGTCACCGTCTACGGGGTCGACAAGTTCCCCCGGATGGTGGACTACGTGGTCCCCTCCGGTGTCCGCATCGCCGAGGCCGACCGGGTGCGCCTTGGCGCGCACCTGGCCACCGGCACCACCGTCATGCACGAAGGCTTCGTCAACTTCAACGCGGGCACGCTGGGCGCATCGATGGTCGAAGGTCGCATCTCCGCCGGGGTCGTGGTCGGCGACGGCTCCGATGTCGGCGGCGGCTCCTCGATCATGGGCACGCTCTCCGGCGGGGGCAAGGCCACCATCAGCATCGGCGAACGCTGCCTGCTCGGCGCCAATGCGGGCATCGGCATCTCGCTGGGCGACGATTGCGTGGTCGAGGCCGGTCTGTACGTCACAGCGGGCACGAAGGTGACGCTCTCGGACGGCAAGCTGGTCAAGGCGCTGGAACTCTCCGGCGCGTCCGGCCTGTTGTTCCGCCGCAACTCGACCTCAGGCGCGGTCGAGGTCGTCGGTCGCGCGGGCAACGGCGTGGAACTCAACGCGGCGCTGCACGCCAACGACTGAACTCGCGGATCGGCTGTGCGGTCTTAACATGGGTTGGTGACCTCGACAGACGAGACGGGCCAAGTCATCGCGAGTCCACACGACCCGGCGGGCGCGCACGTGCGGGCTCGCCTGGACGAGCAGGCCAGGGAACTGGTCGCGCACCATGAAGGCGCCAGGGTCGGCAGCGACCCGGAACACGTCCACCAGATGCGCGTCGCGGTGCGGCGGGCCAGGGCCGCGCTCAAGGCGGCCGTCGTGCCGGGGGCGGACACCCTCGACGCGGAGCTGAAGTGGCTCGGCGCCTCCCTGGGCGCTGTCCGTGACTTCGACGTCCAACTCGATCACCTGCGGACTCAGGCGGCCACCTTCGACGATGACGAGCGTGCCGCCGTCGAGCACCTGCTGTCCGGCTTGATCACCGACCGCCGCGCGGCCCGGCGACGAATGTTGGGCACTCTGCGCACCAAGCGCTACCAGAACGCGGTGCGCCTGCTGAGCGAGGCGGCCCGGTCGCAGGTGACCGACGCCCAGGCAAAGGACAAGCCGTCCGCGCTGGTCGACGTCATCCGTAAACCGCACCGCAAGCTGATGAAGGCCGCCACAGGCCTAGCCGACGACGCCCCGGACGACGACTTGCACGCGCTGCGCATCCACGGCAAGCGCCTGCGGTACGCGGCGGAGATGGCCGCGCCCGCGGCGAAGAAAAAGGTGCGGGCGCTGGTCGCGGCGACCAAGCACTTCCAGGACCTGCTGGGCGACCACCAAGACGCGGTGATCGCCGAAGAGCAGATCCGGCGGCTACTCGGTGAACTGGGCGACAAGGTCGACGCGGACGTCGCCTTCGTGGCGGGCAGACTGGTCGAACGCGAACACGCCCGCAAGGCCGACCGACGCGCACGCTGGCGCGACGCGGTCGCCGACGTCGACGCGCGCGCTCGCGAAGTGTTGGCCGTCGGCGAGAAATAGCCGACCACCACACGCGGAGCGTCCACTGCGGACACGCCTTCACCGAGAAAGATCGTTCGCTCGTGCGCCCCGGTCAGGTGATCACTGGAGAGCATCCGCTCAGGTGGAGATGCCCAGTCTGCGCCGCTCCGCATCGATGATCTCGCGCTGTGCGGCGATCGGCGGTTCGTCACCGTGCCAGGTCCCGTCGACGGCACGTGCGTCGGATTCCTTGGCATCGCTGTGTCTGGCATAGGCATCGAACAATTTACTCTTGCGCTCCAACACTTCACGGACCCGTTCGTCCACCGATGCCTTGGCGAGCAACCGATGCACGTGCACCTTGCGCACCTGACCCATCCGGTACGCCCTGGCGATCGCCTGGTGCTCTGTGCTCGGTTTCCACTGCGGCTCGGCGAGCACCACGATGGAAGCGGCCTGGATGTTGAGTCCGGTGCCACCCGCCTCGATCTGGCTGAGCAGGACCGCGTGGCCCGCACGCGCGGAGAACTCGGCGATCACGTTCTGCCGGGCCCGCGCGGGGACCGATCCGGTCAACACTCCCGCCACCGACGGCCCCAGCGTGGTCCCGATCGCGTCGAGGACACCCCGCAAGTACGAGAAAACGATCACTTTCCAGTCGTTGATCGCCGCCTCCCCGACAATGTCGCCCAACCGGGCCAGTTTTGCCGAATCGACACCGGAGGCGTAAGCCGCCTGGCGCATGGCCATGAAGTTGCCGGACCGAACGGCATTGACATAGGCCCGCTCGTCGTGCGTAGTGAACTGTACCCAGTCTTCGACTTCGATCTTGTCCGGCAGTTCGGTGAGCACGTCTTCCTGGTTGCGGCGCAGATACACTGGCGCGACAGTGCGGCGGAAGACCTTCGCGCCCGCGACAACGTCCCGCGCGTGGAGCGCGCGTGCGACACGCGGATTCAGATAACCGATCAG
>JALZNB010000349.1 GCA_030857905.1 Actinomycetota bacterium | reverse complement strand
CCCCGCCCGGGCCAGCTGCCTGAGAGACCATGGCTTCCTGGCCCGTATCCCTCGATGCTTGCTCGGTAGAGCGCAAAGCCCCAGTCGGGGGGCGATCCGAGGTAGCGCAGGCGGCACAGGCGCACGTCGTCGCCGTCCGGTAGATGCGCGGTGACATAGCCGAAAGGTCCGTGCCGGCGGATGGTGACTTCCGAAATCGATCCGGAAGAATATGGCAAGTGACCGACCCGCATACGACTGCCAGCCCCAGCGGACTGGTCGCCAGGTTGGACTCGGCGGGGAAACTTCCCGCTGAGCTTCGCCCAGCTTTTCTCGCTGCCGCTCGGGAATGGTTTGTCCCCGAACGGTTTTGGTACAAGGCCGACGACGACAGTTCAGACGTGGCGGTGGACCGTCCCGCAGACCCCGAACACTGGTTGTCGGTTGTCTACTCGGACACCCCGGTAGTTACTCAGTTCGACGACGGCAAGACAGTGTGGCCGGAAGTCGGCTACCGGCCGACCAGTTCTGGTTCCATGCCGTCCGTGGTGGCTGGAATGCTCCGGGCGCTCGACCCGCAGCCGGGACACGCCGTGTACGAGGTGGGTACCGGGACCGGGTGGAACGCGGCACTCCTGGCGGAAATCGTGGGAGATTCGGGAAGCGTGGCCAGCGTCGAGATCGACCACACCGTAGCCGCCGACGCCCGGAACCGGCTCGACACGTTCGGGTACGCGGAAGTGGAGACCTTCGTGGCCGACGCGTCCACGGCGGTCGAGGGACGCGGCCGGTTTGATCGGCTCATAGCGACGGCGGGTGTCCACGTCGGACAGTTGCCGTACGCGTGGGTGGAAGCGGTCAAGCCTGGTGGCGTGATCGTAGCGCCGATGCGCGCCGGAATGGCGTCTGGTCCGCTCGTGCGTTTTACCGTGCACGACGACGGGAAGGCAAGCGGGAACGCCGTGCCGTGGTTGCGAGTCGGGTTCATGGACATGCGGACCCACCGTGTCCCACCGGGTGACTTCGACACCCTGCGGTGGGACGATCCGACCGCCGACATGACGCATACGGACCTCGCGCCGTGGATACCGTTGCTGGCTGATGATCACCGTTGGCCGATCGCGGTCGCGCTCGCCGGGTGCCGGTACGACGTGTGGGAACGCACCGACGAACGACCGCACGGTGTCGCGTGGCTGCGGGACCCACTATCCGAATCGTGGGCGAGCGTGGTCCCCGGCGAGGACGAGCGATACCTGGTCCGGCAATTCGGACCCCGGCGACTCTGGAACGAAGCGGAAACCGCGTACCGCTGGTGGCGGCGACGCGGCGAACCGCCGTTGTCGGCGTGGAAATGGGTCATCACTCCCGAGCGGCAAAGCATCACGCTCGACTCCGGCCGCTGAGAACGACCACGAGGGACCCTGACCGCGAAACCCCCGGCGGCTGGCGCCCGGACGGGAAGGTCGGCACCACCCCCGCCCGGTCACCTGCTGTGGGGCAGTGTCACGGTGAAGCGGGCCCCACCCGACGGCGAGTCCGCGCACTCGACCTGTCCATTGTGGACAATCAAGGTCTCGGTGACCAGCGCGAGGCCCAGTCCCGTGCCCGCCGAGGAACCGCGCGCGCCCTGTCCGGTGGCGAACCGGGCGAAGATCCGTTCACGCTCGTCGGGCGGCACGCCGGGGCCGTCGTCATCGACGTGGACGACCACCGTGTCCGCGGTCTCCAGCAACAGCACGCGAGCGAGTCCACCGCCGTGCTGATCCGCGTTGTCCATCAGGTTCGTGAAAGCGCGCACCAGCGCCAGTTTCCGGCCACTGACCATGCCGTCGACATCGGTGTCGAGCAGATCGGTCGCCCGCCCGGACGCGGCGAGGGAGTTGACGAGCAGCGAGCGCAGTGACAGCGATTCGAGCTCGTCGTGGTGCAGGCCCGCCTCGGTGCGGGCGAGGGCGAGCAGGTCGTCGAGCATCCGGCGCAGGTGGTCGAGTTCGGTGCTCACCAGGGCCAGCGCGCGTTGTGAGCGTTCCGGCAGTTCCCCGGCCTGTTTGCGCATCACCTCGACACTGGTGACCAGCGTGGTCAGCGGCGTGCGCAACTCGTGGGTGACGTCGCCGACGAAGCGGCGTTCGCGCTCGATCCGGGCCCGCAAGGACGCCACCATCGAGTTGAAGCTCGCCACGAACGTCGTCAGGTCGCGGTCGCCCTCCTCGGGGAGCTTGCTGTCGAGGTTGCCGCCCGCGATGCTGGCCGCCGTGCCCGCCAGCGCGTGCAGCGGCTGCAACACCCGTCTGCTCGCCCACAGCCCGAGCAGGGCCGCGCCCGCCGTCGCCACCGCCGCGCAGATGATCAACACGGTGCCGAGGATGCGGATCGTGGCGACCAACTCGGTGATCGGCGCGAACTCGTAGAACTCCCAGCCCGAGTGCATGGGCACGCCGACCACCAGAAACGGGCTGCCCCGCACGGTCGCCGACACCAGCGCCCGCTCACCGGCCGCCACCTGCGCGCGCAGCTCCTCGGGTGGCAGCTCCACCGGATCGACTCCCCGGGAGGAGACCCAGGCGCCGTCGCGGTGCAGGATCAACTCGGTGCTCGCGGGCGGATCGACCGCGGCGATGGCCTGCGCGGCGGTGCTGCCGGGGACCGCCAGCCTGCTCGCCACGAAGTCGGCGTCCGAGGTGGCCAGCCGCTGGGCCGACCGCTCGCGCTGGTCGAGCAGGTACCCGCGGCTGATGGTGAACACCGACACCGCGAGCAACAACGAGACCAGCGCGGCACCCACGGTGAAGGTCAACATCACCCGGCCGCGCAGACCGAGGCTGCGTCGCCTCACTGGATGTCGAGCCGATACCCCAGCCCGCGGACGGTGACCACCACGGTCGGATCGGACGGGTCGCGCTCGATCTTCGTCCGCAGCCTGCGCACGTGCACGTCGACGATCCGTTCGTCACCGAAGAACCCGCGATCCCACACCCGGGTGAGCAGCGCCTGCCTGCTCAGCACCCGGCCCGGCTCGTCGGCCAGCTCGCACAGCAGCCGGAACTCGGTCAGCGTGAGATGCAGCCTGCGCTCACCCCGCCGCACGGTGCCCGCCCCGGCCGAGAGCACCAGCGGATCATCGCCCCCGGAGTCCAGCACCAGTTCCCTCGGCGCCCCGGAGTGCCCGTTCGCCGCCCGCCTGCGCAGCGCCCGCAGCCGGGCGGTGATCTCCTTGACCTCGAACGGTTTGGTGACGTAGTCGTCGGCGCCCGCTTCGAGCGCGGCCACGACGTCATGGGTGTCCACCCTGGCGCTCACCACGATGATCGGGACGTCACTGTACTGGCGGACGTGCCGGATGCAGGTGAAACCATCCATGCCGCCGAGCATCAGGTCGACGATCATCACCTCCGGCGGGCCGTCGCGGGCGACCATGCGCAGCGCGCTCTCGGCGTCGGCCGCCTCGGTGATGTCGTATCCCTCGTCCTCCAAAGCCAGCCGCAGCGACGCCCGGATACGGTCATCGTCCTCGACGATCAACAGTCTCACAGCCACTGTGCCCATGCTGCCAAATCGGACGCGTGCTCACGCGCTGAGCAGCGGTCGTCATCCAACCGCAAAGAAGGCGGCGGTCCAGTCTCAACAGAGCGAGGCGAACCTGGGGCCATGGCGACGACTCCAGGTCCGAGAACGGCGCTGCTCGCGACCGAGGCACTGCTGCTGTGGCCCCGCCACCTCGCCAGTGCCGATGCCGACCTCTGGCCGGTGTTCGCGGTGGTCGTGGACGACACGCAGTTGGGGCGCACGACAGAGGGGCGTGCCCTGCTCGCCCACCTCTCCGGTGGCCCCCCGCTCACCCTGCTCGACGGCATCTGCCGGTGGTCGGTGCTCTCCGAACACGAACCGGTCCTTGGACTGGCGGTGCGCTCCCAAAGCCCGGTCACCCTCGCCGCCGACATCGTCCTGCCCGCGCAGTCCCTCGTCCTCGAACTGGCCAAACTGGCGGTCGGCCCCACGGTCGGCATCACCACCCGCAGCCTCGCGGGCACCCTCACCGGCGGCGTCGACGTCGGTGAGGCCCTGCGCCGAATGGCACTGACCCGCAGCTCACCCGCCCCCGAACTCGCCCAACTCGGCGACGCGCGGCTCGTGTCGTGAGCGTCCACCGGGCACGCTCCGACCTGCGGGTACCCGGCCCGCAGGTCCCCGGCCTGGTCAGCGGCGTCACCCTTGTCCTGGGTTGCTGGCTGGTCGTGCAGTCCATCGACAGCGTCTACGGCCCCAGCGCGGTGTGGAACGACCGACTGACCGGCGCCGCCGCGACCGTCCTCGGCCTGGCACGGGCGACGCGGATGATCCGCCTGAGCACCGCGACGGCCGTGGGCCTGGCCATCGGCCTGTGGCTGGTCGTCGCGCCACTCGTCCTCGACTACGGCTTCATCCGCGACTCGACGACGGCCACCCTCACCGACGCCGCAGCGGGCGCCACGATCCTGGTACTGACCATGATCGGACACCTGCGCGCGATCGACCCCGAGACAAGACGCGACACCTCCGGCCCACGCGATTAACTCGGGCAGTGCTGACGTGTGACCTAACCTGATCAGAGGATGGTCACGCTTCGTGATGGCGACAAGAATCTTCTCGTGGTTATCAAGATAAAGGGCAGCCTGCTCTTGCCAATCATCGTCGAAGGTGGTCGCATGCGCTTCGCATCAGGGGTTGGTCGATGAGCGATGTGACGACCTGAAGTTCGTGATCTTCGATGCGGATGACTCAGCCCCGTGTGAAGGTCGACTTGGCGGTTGAGATCAACTACGGCCAAGTGTATGTCTACGCACAACCCCCGTGGGCCGACGATCCGACCAATGATGCCGTGCTGCGGGCGCTGGATGACGCACACCGCTCGGGTCGACATGTCGGTGTCGCGGATCGACTGATCGACGTCATCAGCCCGGTCCAGTGGAACTTTCACGCACCGATGCGGGTCGAGGTCTTTCTCGTGGAGCCACCAGGCGACGACCAAAATTGGGACCATGTGGTCGACGTCGACGGCGACGGGCCGGACGGCCGGTTGTGGTTCGAAGGGGCTGGCGGTCGTGATCCGCTCCCCTGCGATGTTCCTTCGGGCGTGTACCGCGCCCGGGTATCCGGGCGCGGCTACACCGAAGGAGCCGATGGCCTTGATTCCTACCGCCTACGCCTGTGGCCCCGCCTGGACGACAACTCACCCGAACTTCGGAAAAGCTGGACAGGTTGGTAGAGCACCTGCGGGACACGCACCCTGCCCAGGGTTCGCACGTCGCTTCCGGGTCGCGGGATCGCGGTCAACGCTGAGAGAGGAACGCCGCCCAGGTCGACTCCGGGAAGGTCAGCATCGGCCCGGCGGTGTTCTTGGAATCCCGCACAGCGACGGCATCGGCGAACGCCACCTCAACACAGTTGCCCTCGTCGCTACTACGGCTGCTCTTGCGCCAATCAAGCTGGTGCGGGTTCACGGAATTCACGTTGACTGCTCCTGTGGGGCCGATTCCATTTCGATGGCTGCGGCAAGGAGCCGCTGTACAGATTCTGCTGGCGCCAGAGAGACTGCGCACAGCTCGTGCAGATCAATTTTAGCACGGCGAACTGCCGGTTCCTCGCTGAGGAAACCATATGAGCCGCGGGTTTCCAGGTACACAACGCTGTGTCCATCACGCAGCTCGTAGAGCGCAGTCGGCCCGTTCAAGCCTGGTGTCGCTCCTATGGCGAGGGGAACGATCCGCACTGTCACGTTCGAACGCTTGGCACTGGCCGCGAGGTGTCTCAACTGCCGGGACATCACCCCCGGTCCACCTGCCGGTCGAAGGAGAATCGACTCGTCGATGATCGCTATCAAGGTGGGCGCGTCACGCTTGGCGAGCAGCGCACGTCTGCTCATCCTGGTGTCAACCATGGCAGCGATGCGCTCATCGGTACGGCTCGGGTCAGTGCCTCGCAGAATCGCCGCCGCGTACTCCGAGGTCTGCAACAACCCAGGCACGAGTGTCGATTCGAAGTTGATGATGGCCGCGGAGTCGGACTCGAACTCGATTACCTCCCGCCAAGAAGCGGGTAGGTCAGGGCCTTCGAGTTGCCACCAGTTGGGATCGTGGCCGTTGCGGACCATCTCCATCAGTGCCTGACGTGCCTTTACCGGCACGTGGTAGAGACCGAGCATGGCGGCCACGTCATCGGGGTAAAGGCCGCGCACGCCTGTCTCCAAGCGGCTGATCTTGCTCCCTGACACGCCTAGCGCTACTCCTACCTGCTCGCAGGTCAGCTTCGCTTTGAGGCGGTACTCGCGAAGCTCTGCCGACACGCGGCGTTGCCGAACGGGGATTCCGGGGCGTCCACTCATGTTCCTTGTTATCGGCTGTTGCCACCCTGGCACTAAAGGGTCCGCGCGCTTTTGCGTCAGCTTGGCACCAGACGCGATGGAGCACGCCGATGCTTCAGAACGAGTGAACTGACTGCGCCATGAGGGCGAGTTCACCCAGCGCGTCGATGTAGCCATCCCGGTTCCGCATGTCGTGTGGCAGTCGGACCGTCGCGTCGGGAACGAGTTCGTCCCGGAGCAGAGTCACAATGCGTTCACGCATGGGGAGCGGGTAGTCCTCGACGTCCACGATTCCGAGGTTGTTGTCTCGGATCTCTTCGAGGTTCGCCACCGTGTCGAGATCGTCGAGGTTGAGGATGAGGAACTCGAGTACCCAGTGATACAGCGAGCTGTTCACCGGCCACCGGGCATCCTCGTTGATCCAGATGTCGCCTGCCATCAGTCTCCTACCATGAACACTCTGGGGCCGAGCGGCTCGATGAACTCTCGCACCTTCTCGACAACGAGCGCGGTCAGCACCTCGTTTGCGCCGGAACCCTTTGGTCACTTCGGTGATCTCGGTGACTCGCTGTTCACCCTGTTCCAGATCATGACCGGCGAGGCCTGGTCGGAGGTGGCCAGGGCGGTGATGGCGGTCCAGCCATTGGCCTGGGTCTTCTTCCTCGCCTACATCATCGTCACGACGTTCACCGTGCTCAACCTGTTCATCGCGGTCGCGGTAAGTGCCATGCAGGCACAGATGCCGCGACACCACGAGGACGAGCAGGGCGCGGCACTCGCCGAGATCCTCGCTGAATTGCGTGAACTGCGCGCCATGCACGAACGGGGACGACCGCAGGTGCAGTCCATAGTGGACAGTGCGGTCGACCCGCGCGCGACGACATGACCCGATCTCTCCGCGCGTTGGATTCTCCCGTGAGGTCAGGGAATGAAGAGGTCGGGCGGGATACGCATCGCGAGGCTGATCAGGTTCTGGATTCGGCCGGTGATGGCGGTCAGCAGGCCGTGGGTGTCGGTGCTGGTGGCATCGAGCGCCGCTCGCAGTGCGCGCAGGTCCTCGGTGGCTTGGTGCAACGCGCCGGTCAGGTCGCGGGCCGGGCTGGTGAAGGCGGCCGCGATGTCGTCGAGCCTGACACCGTGGGCTTCGAGTTGCCGGATGAAGCTGATGCGGTCGACGTCGCCTGGGGTGTAGAGGCGGTAGTTTCCCCCGGTGCGGCCCGCCGGGGCGATGAGGCCGAGTTGGGTGTAGTAGTCGACGGTGCGCGTGCTGACTTCGGCCCGTGCGGCGAGTTCACCGATGCGGAGCAGATCCTGGGTCATGCCTGGCTCTCCTTCCGCGTCCGCATGTCGTGACCGTAACCATACAGTTGAACGTGCTAGTGTCGGATTTGTGGCATTTGGCGACGTCGTCGCGCACGAGTTCGCCTCTCGCGCGGGCGATCGCGGCAGCAGGCCGGGTCGGACGACGAGTCCGCCGAGCGCGCTGGGACGATCCACGAAACGCTCGAAGACCTGCTGGAGGAACTCATCGGCGAACTCGACGACGAGCCCGGCCGGTCACGGCCCTCGGACCCCACCTGATCCCGGACCGCCCGCCCGGGCGGTCCGATGAGTCCACCCTCCTGAAAGGACATTGCGTGTTCAAGCGCATGCTCTCCGCGTTCGGCGTCGGCGGCCCGTCGGTCGACACCGTGCTCGACAACCCCGCCGCGATGCCCGGCCACACCATCACCGGGCAGGTGCGCATCCAGGGCGGCAGTGCGGATGTGACCATCGACCAGATCGTGCTGTCGCTGGTCACCAAGATCGAGATGGAGCACGGCGACCACGAGTCCCGAGGGACCGGTGAGTTCTTCCGGCTCGTGGTCGGACACAGCGTCCAGATCCAGGCGAATCAGCGGCGTGACGTGCCGTTCCAGTTGACGCTGCCGTGGGAGACCCCGATCACCTGGGTGGGCCAGACCCCGCTGCCCGGCATGTCGGTGGGAGTGCGCACCGAACTCGTCATCTCCGGCGCCCCGGACAAGGGCGACCTCGACCCGGTGGCCGTCCACCCGCTGCCCGCCCAGAACCAGGTCCTCGAAGCGTTCGGGCAGCTCGGCTTCCAGTTCCGCGCCGCGGACGTCGAAGTGGGCCGCATCCACGGTGTGCCCCAGGAACTCGGCTTCTACCAGGAGCTCGAATTCTTTCCGCCCAGCCAGGTGGCGGGTCGGATCAACCAGGTCGAGCTGACCTTCGTCACCAACCCGGCCGAGCTGTGGATCGTGCTCGAAGCCGACAAGCGCGGCGGCATGTTCTCCAGCGGTACCGACGTGTTCGGCCAGTTCCGCGTCACCCACGAGGAGGCCATGAACACCGATTGGGCGGCGCAGATCGAGCAGTGGCTCGTCCAGATCACCGAGCGCGGACGCGCCAACCCGGCGTTCGGCGGTCAGCACGCGCCGAACCCGGCCTTCGGGCAGCCCCAGTATGGCCGGCAGGGCGGTTACGGGCAGCAGCACGGCCACGGTGGTCGCCGCAGCGGCCCCGGCATGGGCGCGGTTGTCGGTGGCGCGGCCGCGGGCGTCGTCGGCGGCATGATCATCGGCGACATGATGAGCGACTTCGGTGATGACGGCGGCGGCGACGATGGCGGCGGCGACGAGTAAGCACGGTTGTCGATAGAGCCCGGCGGGGGGGGGGGGGGGGGGGGGGGGG
>JALZNB010000348.1 GCA_030857905.1 Actinomycetota bacterium | reverse complement strand
AACCCGGCCTCAGGAGATGTCGTGTGTCGTCAGGAAGCCGTGGTCGTGAGAATCGAACCGGCGACGCCCGTCGTCGTGGTCGCCGGCTGGGCCGAGTCGTCCGTCGCGCACGGGTCAGGCTCTGTGCTCGTCGTGGTCGGGGCAGGCGGCGTGGTCGTGGCCGTGGGGGTGGGAGTGCACGAATCCGGCGGCGTCGTGGTCGTGGTCGGCGGCGTGGTCGTGGTCGGAGTCGTCGTCGACGGCGTGACCTGGGTCGGCCGCGTACCGGGAACCTGGGTGCGAGTCGAGGTCGGCGGCGACGGGTTCGTGGTTGGGCTCGGGCTCGGGCTGGGGTTGTGCACGTTGCCCGGGCTCGACGCGGGCGGCCGCGGCACGTGAGGCGGCTGCGGCGCCTGGGTGGTCCGCGGCGGCTGGACGGTCTGTGGCCGCTCCAACCGGGGCGCGGAGACGGCGAGTTGCTCGATACCCACGACCGGCGTGGAAGGCAGCGGAGTGACCCCGCGGGCGTACGAGTCGGCCCACCGCAAGACGGTGGCCACGTAGGTGTTGGAGTGGTTGTAGCGGAAGACCGCCGCCGCCCGGTTCGCCGGGTTCGCCATGTCCATGCCGCCCGAGCAGAGGTACTTGCCCGAACCGACTGTGGCGTCGTAGATGTTGTTCGGGTCGGTCACGCCGTCACCGTTGCCGTCGGCGGCGTAGCCCTTCCACGTCGACGGGATGAACTGCATCGGCCCGACCGCGCGGTCCCACCGGGTGTCGCCGTCGTAGCGGCCACCGTCGGTGTCGGAGATCGCGGCGAACCCGCCACCGTTGAGCACGGGGCCGAGGATCAACGGGTTCGTCCGCCCGTTCGCGTCGACCCGGCCGCCGCGGGCGTGGTTGGACTCGATCCGACCGATGCTCGCGAGCAGCGGCCACTCCAGGTGACAGTTGGGCGTCGACGCGGCGAGGGTCTGCGCGGCGCGCATGTACGCCTGCAGCATCGTCCCCGGAATGCCGAGCGGGCCATTGGGCACGTTCATTCCAGGACCGACGCCGCCCAACAGCTCAGGCGTGCCCGCCAGGGCCAGAACCTCCGCGCCGAGCTGGTCGTTCTTCGGCAGTGATCCGTCCGCGCCGACATCGCCCGGATCGGTCAGTCCGATCAATCCGCCGCCCGCGAATCCCGCGAGGGCCACTTCTTTCGTGCTGTGCACCGGTGGCTCACCCGCGGCGAGGGCGGGGATCAACATCAGTGCCCCCGCCGCCGCGACCGCGCTTCGCTTCTTCCCGGTGCGCTTGCGCTTGAGGGCGTGCTTTCCGGTCTTCGCCGCTCTCACTTGAAACCTGCCCCTCGACTGTGTCTGACCGCCGGTCGCCATCACCGACCTGAGTGACGCTCCTCCAGGTAACTACCTTGCCCTATCGGTCGCCAAGAGTCATCGTCTCCCTCGTTCTCCGCTCCAGAACGAGCCTCAGGCCGGTCGTAGCCGCCCATTCGGACACCCTGAGTTCATGTCAGGCGCCCGCTGGCAGGGGAGCGCCAAACGGGGGACGGAACGGCAAGGGCCTCGGGTTGCACCACCCCGTCGAGTTACTCTTCGGTAATGACGGCGATCGAGTCCGCGGCCCAGCCCCTCGACGTGACGCACCGGGTCGACAACCAGGTGCCGCCTCTGCACGGTTTCGACCCACTGGCCTGCGACCCGGCGCTGGTCGGGGCGGTACGGGCATTCGGGTCCGACGACGTCGTCGGCTCCCTGTCCGCGCTCGCTGTCGAGGCGGGCAGTGAACAGGCGCGTGAGCACGGCCGCCTCGCGAACGAGCATCCACCGGTTCTGCGCAGCCACGATCGTTACGGCAACCGCGTCGACGAGGTCGAGTTCCACCCGTCGTGGCACTGGCTGATGTCCCGCGCGGTGTCCCACGGACTGCACGCGGCCCCGTGGGCGCCGGACGCGGGCCCGGACGCCCATCTGCGTCGGGCCGCCGCGTTCATGCTGTGGTCCCAGGTCGAGGCGGGCCACGGCTGCCCGATCTCGATGACCTACGCGGCCGTGCCCGCGCTGCGGCACTCACCGGAGGTGGCCGCCGTCTTCGAACCGGGCCTGATCTCGCGGGTCTACGACCCCGGCCTGCGCGAGCCGGGCGCCAAAGCCGGTCTCCTCGCGGGCATGTCGATGACCGAGAAGCAGGGCGGCTCTGACGTCCGCGCCAACACCACGACCGCCACCCCGAGCGCCGACGGCACGTATTCGCTCATCGGGCACAAGTGGTTCACCTCGGCGCCGATGAACGACCTTTTCCTCACCCTGGCGCACGCCCCTGGCGGCCTGACCTGCTTCGTACTACCGCGTGTCCTGCCCGACGGCACCCGCAACGCACTGCGAATCCAGCGGCTGAAGGACAAACTCGGCAACAAGTCGAACGCGTCCGCCGAACTCGAATACACCGGCGCGACCGGCTGGCGGGTCGGCGACGAGGGACGCGGAGTCCGCACGATCATCGAGATGGTCACCATGACCCGACTCGACTGCGTACTCGGCTCGACCGCGGGCATTCGCCTCGCCCTGTCCGAAGCGGCGTGGCACGCGGCCAACCGGTCGGCGTTCGGCACCGTGCTGCGCGCGCAACCCGCGATGTCCTCGGTGCTCGCGGACCTGGCCATCGAATCCGAGGCCGCGACCGTGCTGGCGCTGAAGCTGGCATCGTCCCTGTCGAACCCGCTGTTGCGCATCGCGCTGCCCGCCGCGAAGTTCTACGTCTGCAAGCGAGCGCCGATGGTGGTGGCCGAGGCGCTGGAATGCCTCGGCGGCAACGGGTACGTGGAGGAATCGGGGATGCCTCGCCTCTACCGCGAGGCACCGCTGATGTCCATTTGGGAAGGTTCGGGCAACGTGACGGCGCTGGACGTGTTGCGGGCGGCGGCACGCGAACCGGCCAGTGTGGACGCACTGTTCCAGGAGTTGGCCACGACCTCGGGGTCGGACGCCCGGTTGGACGCGGCGGTCTCGACCCTGCGGGCGGAGGTGGTCGACGCGGAACCGGCACGGGCCCGGCGAATCGCGGAACTGATCACCTTGTGCCTGCAGGGAAGCCTGCTGATTCGACACGGCGACGCCGCTGTGGCCGAGGCGTTCCTCTCCTCCCGGCTCGACAACCCCAGCGGAATTCTCGGTGTCCTGCCACGCGGTCTCGACACCGGTCGACTCGTGGACCGGGTGACCCCCGCGCACTAGGAAACGTGGAGCCTGGCCATCTCAGAACCAGGCAGATCTGGCGGACAGGTGTCGGCCTCAGGGCGCCCACGGTCGGGCGGTCCAGGTGCCGTGGCGATTGATGGTGGCCAGGCGCGTGTCGTCGGGGCGACGGTCCAGGTGAATGAGCAGGTGGTCGTCGGAGAGTCGCTCGGCGGGGCCTTCGCCCCACTCGATGACCACGGCCGCCGCCACGAGTTCCGTGTCGAGGTCCAGGTCGTCGAGTTCGTCGAGATCTCCGCCGAGGCGGTAGGCGTCGACGTGGACGAGTGGGATTCCCCTGGCTCCCGCCGGGTGCTCCCTGGCGATGATGAAGGTCGGGCTGCTGACCCGACCACCCACCCCAAGCCCCGCCGCGATCCCTTGCGCCACAACGGTCTTGCCAGCACCGAGCGGACCGGCCAGCAGGACCAGGTCGCCCGCGGTCAACGCGAGCCCCAACGTCCTGCCGAACTCGAAGGTGTCCGACGCCGCGGGCAGTTCCACGGTCTCAACCACGAGGTCACCACTTCTTCCGGCCCGCGCCCCGGCCGCGCGCGCAATCACGCAGCAGGACGGCGAGGTGTTCGTCGATCAGTTCCGGTTGTTCCATCATCACCATGTGCCCGGCCCCGCGCGCCCGGACCAGCGCGGAATCCGGGAGTTCCCCGGCGATCCGCTCCGCGTGCGCGAACGGCGTCATCGTGTCGTCGTCACCACTGATGACGAGGACCCGGCAGTGTTGCAGGCCCGCGAGGGCGGCGTAGCGGTCGTGCGTGCTCAACGTGTCGACGAAGTCGGCGAGGACCCGAACCGGGGTCTCGTTGAGCATCTCCACCATGAAATCCACCAGGCTGGGGCTGACCTCGCGGGAGCCGAACCCGAGCGATCGCACCGCACGCCAGGTGAACTGGCCGCCCGCGGAGCGGACGAACCGCACGAGACCCGGTTGCCACTCGGCGACCTGGCCGAGCACCCGGGTGAACGGGTTGTACTTCGACAGCAGTGGGCGGGGAAGGCCGCGTCTGCCCACCTCGCCCGCCGAGGTGCCGATCAGGGCGACTCCTCGGACCCGATCGGCGAACAGGTCGGGCCGCAGTTCGGCGAGGGCCATGATGGCCATGCCGCCCATCGAGTGTCCGATGAGGACGATCGGTCCGTCGGGGACGACCGCGCGAATCACCTCGTCCAGGTCGCGGGCGAGCCAGTCGATCGTGCTGCTCTCCGCGTCGGCGCGGCCTGATCGACCGTGGCTCCTGTTGTCGTACAACACTTGCCGGACACGGGGATGAGTCATCGTCGCCAGGTCTCGACGCTGAAAATGCCAGCAGCGACGGTTGAGGGCGAACCCGTGGACCAGCACGGCGGTCAAGTCCGGCTTGCCGCCGTCGGCTGGGTCGATCTCCTCAACCGAGAGTGCGACGCCGTCCGCCGCGGCCACCGTGCTCACTCGACTGGGCGCCAAATCACCGATCCGCTCGTCGGCGTAGAGCTCCTCGGGGCGCGTGCGGCTACGAGCGGCGCGCACGGCGATCGCGGTACCCGCGGCCGCGACACCAACGACACCCCCGATCAGGGCGGCGACGCGGGCGGGCGGTGTCATCCCGCCTCACCCCGGTAGGTGCGCAACACGCGCGGGCGGTACATGCCGGTGACGATCTCGTAGTGGATGGTGTCGATCGTGTCGGCCCACTCCGCCGCGGTCGGCTCGCCGCGGTCGCCCGCGCCGAACATCGACACCTCGTCACCTGGCGACACATCGGCGTCGCCACAGTCGACAACGATCTGGTCCATGCACACGCGGCCACGTACCGGAAAACGTTGGCCCGCGAGGAAAACCTCCATCCGGCCGGACAACGACCTCGGCACCCCGTCGGCATAACCGACGGGAACCAGCGCCAGAGTCGTCTCCCGATCCGCGGTCCACGTCTGTCCATATGAGACAGACGTGCCCGGCGACACCCGCTTCACCAGGGCGACCGACGAACGGAACGACATGGCCGGACGCAGGTCGAGCTGGTGCGCCAACGGATTCAGCCCGTACAACGCGATACCCGCCCGCACCAGGTCGAAGTGCAGATCCGGGCGAGTCAGGATGGCAGCCGAGTTCGCCAAGTGCCGTCGCGGCGACAGCCCTGCGTCCAGCGCCACCGCGTACGCCTCGGCGAACACCTCGACCTGGCGGTCGATCGACGGGTGGCCGGGCTCGTCCGCGCACGCCAGATGCGACCACACCGCGTACACCTCGTTGTCCGAGGCGGCCGCGGCCCGCACCAGCCGCGGCCACAGGTCGAGCGGACAGCCGTTCCGGCTCAAACCGGTGTCGATCTTCAGATGGACCCGCGCACCGGAGAGCTGCCGAAGCTGGTCCAGTGAGGACACACCGATGTCGATACCCGCGTCGACCGCCGTGGAGAGATCGGCGTCCGCGACATCGAGCCACGACAGAATCGGCGCGGTGATGCCAGCTGAACGCAACGTCAGCGCCTCGGACGCGGACGCCGTGCCCAGCCAGGTGGCCCCAGCGGACAGGGCGGCCCTGGCCACAGGCACAGCGCCGTGACCGTAGCCGTCGGCTTTCACCACAGCCATGGTCTCGGCGGTCCCGACACGGGCGGTCAGCAGCTCGGTGTTGTGCCGGATGTGGTCGAGGTCGACAACCACCTCGGCGCGCGGCCCCATCTGATCAGCCATAACGTCGCCCATGTTTCCACATCAGCCCGCGACCGCCGCCCGGATGGCCGCGGGCAGCGCGGCCACGATCGCGGACGCCGGGGCAGGCGCCCCACCGGCGGCCAGATCACCGGCCCGCACGTGGACCCAGGCGGCGCAGCCCGCGGCCAACACCGGATCGAGTCCAGCGGCCAGCAAGGCGCCGATCAGCCCGGACAGCACGTCGCCGGTGCCCGCCGTCGCCAGCCAGTGCGACCGCGATGGATTGACCAAGACGCGGCCATCGGCGCCCGCGATGACTGTCGCATGGCCCTTGAGCAGCACGGTCGCGTTCAACTTCGTCGCCAACGCACGCGCGGCGGCCACCCGGTCGGCGCCGAGGTCGATGCCACCCGCGATCCGGGCGAACTCACGATCGTGCGGGGTGAGCAGCACGGCCGCGTCCGGGTCACGGTGATCCCACAGCTCTGGATGTTCAGCCAGCAAGGTGATGCCGTCAGCGTCCACACAGGTCGTGACGCCGTCGTCGAGGACATGGGCCAGCACCTCGCGGGCCGCCTTGCCGGTTCCCATACCCGGTCCGACGACCCACGCCTGCACTCGGCCAGCGTCCTCGACCGAACCGGTCGCCACCACCTCCGGCCACCGCCGACGCACCTCGTCGGCCGCCGATCCGGCGAACCTGGTCATGCCGGATGTCGCCTGCACAGCCGCGCCGACGGCCAGCACCGCCGCGCCCGGGTAACTCGCCGATCCGGCGGCGACGCCGACGACGCCCTGGGTGTACTTGTCGTCGGCGGGTCCCGGCAGCGGCCAGTGCCCGGCGACATCCGCGCGGTCGAGCACCTGGAAGTGCGGCTCGCCCAGATCGAGCCCGAGATCGACCAAGTGCACCTCGCCACAGCGTTCACTGAGGAAATGCACCGGCTTGTACGCACCGAAAGTCACGGTGACATCGGCGCGCACAGCCGGACCGTCAACAGCCCCGGTGTCCGGGTCGACTCCGCTCGGCAGATCGACCGCCACCACCGGGGCACTTGTCCTGGCCACCAGCTCGGCGGCTTCCGGTCGCAGCGAACCCTTGGCGGACAAGCCAACAATGCCGTCGACCACGACGTCAGCACGCTCGATGTCGGCATCCTTCGGCAGGACAACCCGCCCACCTGCCCGCCGCAGCGCGGCCAACCCCTCGGCGTGCGCGCGGTCAGGCGCGAGCAGGACGGCGGTCACCGCGACAGATCGCTTGCGCAGCAACGCTCCCGCCCACAACGCGTCGCCACCGTTGTTGCCCGCGCCGACGAGTAGCACGACCGGCCGACCCGCGACACCGCCGCGTTCAGCCAGCAGTCGGGCCACATGCAGCGCGACACCATGGGCCGCGCGGCGCATGAGCGCCCCCGGCGCAGTCGTGGCCAGCAGCCGATTCTCGGCTTCCCAAACCTGTTCCGTTGTCCAAACACCCCGCATGTGCGGCTCCTACTCGACGGTGACGGACTTCGCGAGATTGCGCGGCTTGTCGACGTCGTATCCACGCGACCGCGCGATCTCGGCGGCGAGCACCTGGAGGGGAACCGTGGACACCAAGGGCTGCAACAAAGTCGGCACCGCGGGCACTTCGATCAACGAGTCCGCGAACGGGCGCACGGTCTCGTCGCCCTGCTCGGCGATGACGATCGTGCGGGCACCACGAGCCTGGATCTCACTGATGTTGGACACCAGCTTGGAATGCAGCACCGCACGCCCCCTCGGCGACGGCATGACCACCACGACCGGCAGCCCTTCCTCGATAAGGGCGATCGGGCCGTGCTTCAGCTCCCCCGCCGCGAAGCCCTCCGCGTGCATGTAGGCCAGTTCCTTGAGTTTCAGCGCGCCCTCCAGCGCGACCGGGTAGCCGACGTGCCTGCCGAGGAACAGCACGGCCTTGGAATCGGCCAACTCACGGCCCAACTCACGTACTTGCCCGATCGTGCCCAACACCTCGGCGACCGCGGCGGGCATGGCCTCCAGTTCGCGGAACTCACGAGCCACCTCGTCGGGGTACTTGGTGCCGCGCGCCTGCGCCAACGCCAAGCCCACGAGGTAGTTCGCCGCGATCTGGGCGAGGAACGCCTTCGTCGAGGCGACCCCGATCTCCGGGCCCGCGTGCGTGTAGAGAACCGCGTCGGACTCGCGCGGGATCTGCGCGCCGTTGGTGTTGCACACCGCGAGCACGCGCGCCTTCTGCGCCCTGGCGTGCCGCACGGCCTCCAAGGTGTCGGCGGTCTCCCCGGACTGCGACACGGCGACGACGAGAGTGTCGCGGTCGAGCACCGGGTCGCGGTAACGGAATTCGGAGGCCAGCTCGACCTCGACGGGCAGCCGCGTCCAGTGCTCGATTGCGTACTTCGCGACCAGACCGGAGTGATAGGCCGAACCACAGGCCACGACGAAGACCTTGTCGACATCGCGAAGGTCCTGATCGGACAGTCGCTGCTCGTCGAGAACGACACGACCGTTGACGAAGTGCCCGCGCAGCGTGTTGGCCAGCGCTTCGGGCTGCTCTTCGATCTCCTTGAGCATGAAGTACTCGTGGCCGCCCTTCTCCGCGGCCGAGAGATCCCAGTCGACGGTGAACGGTGTGACCGCCGCGGGCTCGCCGAGGAAATCGATCACCTCGTAGCCGTCGCGGGTGATGATCACCACCTGGTCCTGGCCCAGTTCGACGGCCTCCCGGGTGTGCTCGATGAAGGCGGAGACATCGGAGGCGAGGAACGTCTCACCATCCCCGATCCCCACCACGAGCGGCGACGACCGGCGAGCGGCGACAATCTGGTCCGGTTCGTCCACGTGCGACACGACGAGAGTGAAGGCGCCTTCGAGCCTGCGACAGACAGCGCGCACGCTGCCGGGCAGGTCGCCCTTGGTGTCGCCGTCGTCGTAGGCGGCCGCGACAAGGTGCGCCGCTGTCTCGGAGTCGGTGTCGCTGGCGAACTCGACGCCCGCGGCCTCAAGCTCGGCCCGCAAGGTGGCGAAGTTCTCGATGATGCCGTTGTGCACGACCGCGACCCGTCCGGCGCTGTCGCGGTGCGGGTGGGAGTTGCGGTCGATCGGGGCGCCGTGGGTCGCCCAACGGGTGTGGCCCATGCCCGCGGTCCCGGTGAATCCGTCCCGACCAACCTCGTCGAGCCTGGCTTCCAAGTTGGCCAGGCGGCCCGCCTTGCGCTCGACGGCGAGCCCGCCACCACCGAGAACAGCGACCCCTGCCGAGTCGTAACCCCGGTATTCGAGGCGTCGCAGGCCGGCGATCACCACGTCGAGAGCCTGCCGATGGCCGACGTATCCCACGATTCCGCACACGGGCATCAGGGTAGCCGGCGGTCTCGATCGCAGCCGCCGTCGGTCACTGATCCGTGTCGGCCAAGTCGAACTCCGGCGCCGATGACCAGCGGATATCGTCCTCAATGCGCTACACCGGCGACCAGGTTCAGACCTCTCGACTTCACTCCCCAATAGCAGGAATCCTACAATTCACCAAGAGGATTGTTCTACAATCCAAGGATACAATCGTTGAACAATCCTCTTGTTGACGGATTTGCCCATGCTGGTCCGCTCTCGTCGAACACGGGGACGCGGCAACCTCTAAGCTGCCCGCATGGCACGCAAGGCCAAGCACCTGCTCGATGAGCTGTCCCGCCGAGGACCCCACGAAGTCCGGCGCGGTGATCTCGCGCTCGTCGGCATGCCCGGCGTGGTCTTCACCCCCAAATCCGGCCTCGGCCTGCCCGCCGTCGCGTTCGGCCACGGCTGGCTGCAACCGCCGAGCCGCTATCGGGAGTTGTTCCGTCACCTGGCCTCCCACGGCATCGTCGTCGCCGCCCCCGGCACCCACGCGGGCCCACTCGGCTCACACCGCCTGCTCGCCTCCGACCTGCGCACCGCACTCGATGTGTGCGTCGGTGTCCGCCTCGGAGACGGTGACATCAGCGTCGACCAGGACAAGCTGGGGTTGGCGGGCCACTCGACCGGCGGCGGCAGCGCCGTTCTCGCCGCGGCCGAAGACTCCCGCATCCGGGCCGTGGCCACCCTCGCGGCGACCCAGACCAAGCCATTCGCCACCGACGCGGCGGTCTCGTGCGGAATGCCCGGCCTGCACCTCGCGGGTGGGAACGACCACGTCGCCCCGCCGGTCGGTCACGCCGAGCTGATCGCGCACCGGTGGGGCGGGCCAGTGCAACTGCGCACCCTGCCGAAGGCGAGCCACCTCGGGTTCACCGAGGGACGGCACTGGAGCAACCTGCTCATCCAGGGCAAGGCCGAACACGCCACCCACCGCGTCGCCCGCGCTCTGCTGACCGCGTTCTTCCTGGTGCACCTGACCGGAAACGCGGAGTACCTGCCGCTGCTCGAAGCCGACATCAAGGGTGCCGCGATCACCTACGACGGCAACGACGATCTGGTCCCCAGCGCCTAAGCGTTCCAGCCTGGGCAGGTCGAGACCTGGCATCCGCCATGACGTTGGCCCAGTCCACTGAGGACTGTCCACTGTCGACCGGAACTACCGCACCCAGCTACGCCCCGACCAGTCGTCATCGTCATCGGGCTCGTCCGTGGCCGGGCTCGATGACACGGGCCGTGTGGGCCGCGGCGCCGGGGCCGGAGGCGGGACCGGGGGACTCGGGGAATCCTCCTCAAGACCGAGAGACAGGTACCGATCGACGCTGTGCCGGGCAGGCTGCTCCACAGGTGGTACCGGCGGCACGTCCATCGGCGGTGCCGGAGGGGGCACGGGAGGGGGCACGTTGTCGAACTCGCCGCCGCCGAAGTTCAACACCGGCGGTCCGGCTGCCTCCTTCCGCCACGTCTGCGATGTGGTCGGACCCGCATCGTCGGCGGCGGCTTGACGAGCGGCCTCTTCGGCGGCGATCGCCTCGGCGCTGGCCTTGAGGTGCTCGTCCTGTTCGACGATGGTGTTCTGGATGGCCTTGTCGTACTCGGCGGACCGCTCGGCGCAGTCCGCGAGCAAGCGCAGGCCGCCACTGGTTATTTCCTCTATCCGCCTGGCTGTCGCGGACGGATCAAGATCGAGGTACACGGTTCGCTCCCCTCTCACCGAGTGGTGAAGCCGTCTTCGCCGAGGGCGGTCCCGACCCTCGACTCACCGGCCTGGAACTCGTCGTCGAACAGGTTGCCCGCGGTCCGCCACTGGCCGGTCTGCCGTTCGGAGTCACCGCCCTGGCTCCCGCCTGCCGCGCCTCCACCCATGCCACCCATGGCCCCCATGCCGCTACCGGCCATGCCACCGGAAGCCTGACCGCCTGAGCTGGGTTGGCCGCCTTGATCGCCCGCGGCGGCGAGGCTCGCTTCACCCGGGACCGTTCCGTGGCCAGGTGACCAGGGATCGTCGGGCGCGGCTCCCACACCCGAGCCCGCGGCACCGGACATCGCGTCGACGGACGCCGCTGTCGTCTGCCCGGCGTCATTGGCGACCGGGGACGCGGCACCGGCCGCGTCCTGGCCTGCGCTCACACCCGCGTTCTCGGGCGCACCGGAGCCGCGGGCGTCCGCCGAGACGGGCTCTGTCGCCAACTGTTGTGGAGCCTCCGCGCCGCCGGGCCGGGGCCCGACAGAGGACGGGTCTTCCTTCGTTTGCGCAGGCTGTCCGGTCTGGACCGGATCGCCGGTCTGACCTGGCTGACCGGTGGAGGGGTCGGAGTAGTCCAGGGTGTAGGTCTTCGGCGGCGCGCCACTTCCATCGTCCACGGTGACGAGGACGGTGTCCTGCTGCCCCGCGGGCCGCTCCGCGGTGATCGTGAGCGGCGGCTCGGAGATCACGCACTTGCCGTCCTGCCCGGCCCGCACGGTCTCGACGTCGGAATCGACCGCCGTCCCTGGCCCGCTCGGACCCGCCGGGTCGAACTCGTCACGCGGCTTGCCGTCCGCGTCCTTCTCGGACGCCGCACCGGGCGGGTTGGCGCCCGCGCCGAGTGGATCGGTTCCCGCGCCGAAGTCGAGGTTGTAGGTCTTGGGCTGACCGGTCCCATCGTCGATGGTGACCTTCACATTGCCCTGACCGTCGGGGCTCTGCACCGAGATCTTGTTGTCGCCGTCCTCGATGGTGACCGTCTCCGGGGCGCTGTCCGCTCCCGGCGTCGGTTGTGTGCCCTCCAGGCCCGGCTCGGGCTCGGGCGGCATTTCCGGGGTTCCCGGCGGTACAGCGGCAGGCATCTCGGGCATGGGCGGGGGCGGAGGCATCTGGGGTCCGCCACCACCACCGCCACCTCCGCCGCCACCGCGATCGGAGCTTCCAGCACCACCACCACCGCCACCATTGTCATCCTGGCCACCACCGCCACCGCCGTCATCCGCGGGAGGCGTCGCGCCTGGTACCTGCATGGTGGAGAAAACCTTGAGTTCAGCCATCAGGCGCAAATTCTCGAGAGCGGCCTCATACAGGTCGGTAACCCCGGTGCGCACGCCGTCCGTGGCCACATACCACTCATTGATCTTGCCTTCGAGTGACGACTTGATCCTCGTCGACTCGTCCCTGATGGTCTGCGCGTCATCGCTTACGTCGAACAAGCCGTTCTCGTGCCAGAACCATTGCTCACGAGACTTGGTGATCGCGAGCCCGCGAATCTTGTCCCGAGCGGGTCCGGCCCGGTCGGGGATGAAGGCCCAGTCAAGCTCGGCGCACTTGGCGTCATCGATCTTGACGAACTCGTCCGGCCGAGGAATACCCTGGAAGGACAGGATTCCGGTCGATTTGTCCCGGTAACTCGTATAAAGAGTGCGGGTGGCGGACATCGCGTCGGTCAAGCCCGTGGCGGTCGCGCGCGCGGCATTCGCATGATCGGTCAGAGTCTTCTCTACGGTGTCGATGGCGAGTTTGAACGCCTCGAAGGACTCACCCTTCCAATCGTGGGCGAGTCGATCCTTGCCGCCGCGGACCACCCGGACGATCTCCTCCATCGCCCCGGCGAGACCGTTGAGCCGGGCGGCGTCCTTGTCGATCTTGCCCCAGCGGACCTCGCAGATCTCTCTGCGCTTCTCCCCAGGCTGGGGGCGCAACGCGAGCTGGAAGACGTCGGCGTAGGCCGGGATCTTCCGGTCGACGCCCTCGTCCAGCGGCGACCCGATGACGTCCCACGCCTCGCCGTCACCATCGCCGCCCGCGGCGACGGCATTGTTCATCTTCGACACTGCCATGGGCATTTCAAAGTCCACTGGGTCCCCCGCACCGCTCGTTCATGTCCTGCCACGAAAGGTCTCGACTAGTCGTCCATCCGGTCCTGGATGGTCTTGAGGTTGGAATAGCCACTGGTGTCGGATCGCACCACGAGATCGGTCCCCTGACCCAGTTTCGTGGTGATCTCACCGAGGTGAGTGCCCAGATTGGCCAGGTCGTCGGCGAGCGCTTTCATGTATTGCTCGAACTCGGCCCCATGCTCGCCCCACGACCTGCCGAAGTCGGCCTGCTTCGCCGACGTGTCGCCCAGCGTCGCCTTGATCTGCTCGACCTGCTTCTGCGCTTCGGCGAACACCGCGGCGAATCCACGCACGGCCTCGGGGTCGTAATCGAACCCGCCACCCTTGTTTCCCACTCGGTAGCCTCCTCAGGCCGGTACGTCTCGCGGGCACATTACCCCTGGCCGCTCGCCGCTATCGGCGCTTTGCCACCCTCACCGTCATCTGGTTGACGCCGCGGCCGCGATTCCCGTTCCCGGTTGGTTGCACACGAAAATCACTGCTTGGGCGGGTTGCCCCAGCCACCGCCCTGCTGCGGGTTCTGCCCGCCTGGGTAGTTCGGCGGGACCTGTTGCTGCGGGTACCCCTGTTGCGGATAGCCCTGCTGGGGATAGCCCGGCGGAGGACCCTGCTGGGGGAACGGCTGCTGGGGGTAGCCCTGGGGAGGCATGTGCCGCTGCTTCTTCTTGCCGCCCGCGGCCAACGCGACGACGAGCACGACGATCAGGAGGACGACCACGACCGAACCCACGATGATCCACAAGAGAATCGACATGCCACCCAGTGTGACGCATGGGTCGTCCGCGGACCGCGATGAACAACGTCACAGGTCACGGGCGCGCGGCTGACGATGGGAGGCGCGAACCTACCGCCTGCGCCGGGCTCGCCGGGCCGCGATCACGGCCGCGATCGCACCACCGAACAGGAAAACGAGGAGAGCGATGATGAGCACCAGCTCACTCAAGCCCAGGCTCATCCGACAACCTGATCCGCGGTCACCACGGCAGTCAAACCCACCCGCACCCCTGTCGGCAAGGTCTCGCCCGCCGCGATGTGTCGGGCGGGCCCGTTCACGTCGCGGCGACGACCGACGCGAGGCGATCCGCGGTGGACTGGGCGGCGTCGTGGGTGGGGGCTTCGACCATGACGCGGACGAGCTGTTCGGTGCCGGATGGGCGGAGCAGGACGCGGCCGGTGTCGCCGAGTTCCGATTCGACCGCCACCACAGCCGCGCTGACCTGCGGTGATGCCGCCACAGCCGCCTTGTCGGACACCCGCACGTTGATCAGTACCTGGGGCAGCCGGTTCATCACGCCCGCCAGGTCGGCCAGGGAACGGCCGGTGGCGGACATGCGGGCCATGAGGTTCATCGCGGTCAGGAGGCCGTCGCCGGTGGTGGCGTGGGTGGGGAGGACCACATGGCCGGACTGTTCGCCGCCGAGGGTGAGACTGTCCGCGCGGAGGGCTTCGAGCACGTAGCGGTCACCGACGGATGTCGTCTTCACGGTGATGCCCGCCTCACGCATGGCGAGGTGCAGACCGAGGTTGCTCATGACCGTCACGACGAGGGTGTCGTCGGCGAGTTCGCCCGCCTCTTTCATCGCCATGGCGAGCACGGCGAGGATCTGGTCGCCGTCGATGAACTCGCCGTTGGCGTCGACGGCGAGACAGCGGTCGGCGTCGCCGTCGTGGGCGATTCCCAGGTCTGCCTTCTCCGCGAGCACTGCGGCGCGCAGGTCGTCGATGTGGGTGGAGCCGCAGTTGTCGTTGATGTTCTCGCCGTCGGGCAGGGCATGGATGGCGATGACCTCGGCGCCCGCCTCGCGGTACACCCGAGGGGCTGCGGCCCACGCGGCGCCGTTGGCGCAGTCGACGACGACCCGCAGGCCGTCGAGGCGGTTGGGCACGGCCTTGAGAAGGTGGGCGAGGTAGCGGTCGTGCGCGTCGTTGATGTCGTAGACGCGGCCGACGCCCGCTCCGGTGGGACGAGTGTGCGGCTTGCCGATGCCCGCCTCGATCTCGTCCTCGATGGTGTCGGGCAGTTTGTGCCCGCCCGCGGCGAACAGCTTGATGCCGTTGTCGGGCATCGGATTGTGCGAGGCGGAGATCATCACACCGAGGTCGGCGTCGAGTTCACCGACCAGGTACGCGACGCCAGGGGTGGGCAGCACGCCGACCAGCATGACGTCCGCGCCCGCCGAGGTGAGGCCCGCGCACACCGCGGCCTGCAGCATCTCACCGCTGGCCCTCGGGTCGCGTCCGACCACGGCGATCGGGCGGTGCGAGCTGTCCCGCTCGGCGAGCACCCTGGCCGCGGCGGCGGCGACGGAGAGCGCCAGTTCGGGTGTGAGTACGGAGTTCGCGAGGCCGCGCACTCCGTCGGTGCCGAACAGCCGTGCCATGTGAAGAGGTCCTCCGCCGGGATTGCGGTGAGCGTGGGAAGTGCCGAAAAAAACAGGCGGGAGCAGCAGCGTTCGGAACCGAACGTGCTGCTCCCGCCTGGTCGTGCCGAAGCGTCAGCGCTTGCTGTACTGCGGCGCCTTGCGCGCCTTCTTCAGACCGTACTTCTTGCGCTCCTTGGCCCGGGGGTCACGAGTCAGGAAGCCTGCCTTCTTCAGGGCGGGGCGGTCCTCGCTGTCGATCTGGATCAACGCGCGGGCGATCGCGAGGCGCAGCGCACCGGCCTGGCCGGTGATGCCGCCGCCGTGCAGGATCGCGCGGATGTCGAACGACTCGGGCTTCTCGGTGAGCACGAGGGGCTCACGGATGAGCTGCTGGTGCACCTTGTTCGGGAAGTAGTCCTCAAGGCTCTTGCCGTTGAGGGTGAACTTGCCGGACCCGGAGACCAGGCGAACACGCACGATGGCCTGCTTGCGCCTGCCGACGGTCTGCGCGGACTCCGCGGTGAGGCGGGGCAGCACCTGAACGTCGTCGTCCTCGTCGCCGCCGTCCACGACGACATCGACCTCGACGGAGTCAACCGTCTCGGGAGCCTCGTCCTCGGCCGCGTCGGTGACCTCGGCCTCAGGAGCCTCGACCTCGGCGGCTTCGGCCACTGGGGCCTCGTCGACCTCGGGGGCCTCGGCGTTCTCGTCGACCTTGGGGGTCACGTCTTCACTCACTTGACGACCTTCGCAATCTCGAACGGCTGGGGCTGCTGGGCGCTGTGCGGGTGCTCGGAGCCCGCGTAGACCTTGAGCTTCTTGACCTGGGCACGGCCGAGCTTGGTCTTCGGCAGCATGCCCTTGATCACCTTCTCCAGCAGCCGCTCGGGGCGCGTGTCCAGCAGCTCGCCGAAGGACCGCTTGCGCAGACCGCCGGGGTAGCCACTGTGCCGGTAGGCGAACGCCTGTTCCCGCTTGTTGCCGGTCAGGACGACCTTCTCGGCGTTGACGATGACGACGAAGTCGCCAGTGTCCATGTGGGGGGCGTAGGTGGGCTTGTGCTTGCCGCGCAACAGCGTCGCGACATGCGTGGCGAGACGGCCGAGCACCACGTCCTCGGCGTCGATCACGTGCCAGGCGCGGGTGATCTCGCCGGGCTTAGGGCTGTACGTGGGCACGGGTCTACCTCATCGTCAACTTGCGTCATGGGTGCGCGTGCGGGCCTCACCCCTGGGTGATCGGGCCACCCAGAAGCGCGCAACGCCGCTCAACTCACGTCGAACCAGTCGAGCATCACGCCCCGCGCCGCACAACAACGTAGGAAGATACTAGGTCAGTCGGTGGAGGGTCAAAACGGGTCCCGGTTCGGCTTGCCCCGGTGACCCGGTCGGACGTTCTCGGCGGGCGAGGACGACGACCGGATCGGACCACGCCCAGGTTACGCCAAGTGGCGCCGACCATGTTCCTTGGCGCCGCGGGAGACCCGCGCACAGCGAAAAACCCGAGTTGGACCGAGAGTCTCCTCCGGGCCCGCCTCGGGTTTTGCCTCAGGCGGCGCGGCCGCCCGCGTCTCGCGTGAAGATCAGGCCCAGCGGCTGGCGTTGGCCTTCTCGGTCTGCTCGTAGTTCTCACCGGACTGCTGCACCGCGGTACCGATCGAGCTGAGGACCTGCTTCAGGTCGTCGTAGGCGCGGTCCCACTCCTGCTGCTTGGCGTCCCACGCCTCGGCGGCACCACCGGTGTAGCCGGCGCGCAGCGGGGCCAAGCGCGCCTTGAGGTCGCCGAGCAGGCCCTCAAGGGTGCCGGAGGTGGAGGTGATCGACTGGGCCGCGGTGGCGACCTCAGCGAAGTTGACCTTGATGATGTCGTTAGGCATTACGTACTCCCGAAGTCGAAGTCTGAGAAGGTGAAACCGAAGCTGGGTGGCGCGGAGCCGTACTGGATCAGCCGAGAACGTTCGTGATGTTGCTCATCGAGGAAGCGGCTTCCTCTTCCTGGCGAACGTAAGCGGTGTTGGACTCCTTGAGCTGCTCCGAGATCGACTGGAGCGCGTCGTGCAGCTTCCTCGAGTCGTCGTTGTAGCGCTGGATCAGCGTCTGGAACGCCGTCGACGCCTGACCGGTCCAGTTGTCCTGAAGCGGCTGGAGGTTGCTGTACAGGCTCTTGAGGGCGTCCTGGCTCTGCTGGTTCACGTTGTCGACGTCAACCGCGGCCTTGGCCATCTCTTCTGGCGTGATTCCGTAACCGGACATTGGGAGTAACCCCCTGCTGAGTAGTTCGCGTACACCTTCTTGGTTCGTACGCCTCTTACGACGATGACCCTGCCAGGTTTGGTTCCCACTCGGTGCCGGTTGGGTTCATGTAGTTGCTCCCGTTAACGCCGGGAACAGGAACCCGCAGGTCACAAGGGGTACCAGTGGGCGTTCGCATCCGCTTAGCGGCGGAACACGATCGAGTTCTGGGAGAAATCCTCGTCATCGTCGTCGAGATCCGGCCGGGGCGACACCGATTCGCTTGTGGGAATCTCGACGTCTGTTTCCCTGGTCTCCCGGCGAAAAGCGGCGACCTGCGCCCGAGCGTCAGCCGCCGCCCGCCGCGAGCGGGTGAGAGCGGTGGCGAGTTCCGCGCGGAATTTCGCGACGGATTCGGTGAACCCCTGATTTGGTTCGGTCATGGCGAGTACCTCCGACTCATCCGCCGACCACCATGGAACGCACGACGACGTCGCACGCCTCACGCACGGTGTCGCGGCCGGATTCGGTGTGCTGACAGCCGACGCTCACCTGGGCGTCGCCCTGAAACAAGACGTACCAGTCGACTGTCGCCTGTTCGGCGTCCAGGGTCTCCCGGTAGTACACGACATCGCGTCCGGCGAAGCTGGCGTCGTCGTCGAACCCGGAGAACCTTTCGCCACCCGCGGTGAAGTCAGCGCGGAGCTTGTCCACCGCGCGCGAACGGTCCGTCGTGCTGTCGAAAGTGAGCCGTTTCTCCTCGACCAGCACCAGGTCGGCGCCCTGTTGGCCGCCGACGGGCTTGATCTCGGTGCGCAGCAGGCTCAGGTCGCCGCCGGTCTGTGTCCAACCGTCCGGCCGGGTGAAGCGGTACTCGTACTGCGCGATGACCGGACCGGACTCGGGATCGTCCCGTCCGACGAGGACGATCAGCGCAGCCGCGACGGCGGCGACCATGACCAGCACGCCGAGTCCGATCAGCGGGCCGCGGAATTTTCTTCCGGCCCGCGGCTGTCCACTGGGGAGCGGCCGGTGTCCACCCGGGACGGTGTGGTGTCCGATGGGGATCGGGCCCGACTGGGGGCCGACTGGGCCCGCGTGCTGCCCGTAGCCGGTGTGGGACGGCTCCGGGCCGCGCATCCGAGCGGCCGAGAGGACGCCGGTGTGCTCCGGCTCTGCGGCCACCGCCCGCAGGGCTCCCCTGGCCACGACCGTCTCCGGCTGGTCGAGAGTGACCGGAACGACACCGATGCGCTCGGCGATGAGCTGGGCAATCAGCGGGATTCGGCTCGACCCGCCGACCAGGAAGATCCCGGAGAGCCGCGCGGGCACCTCGCCCGCGTCCGCGATGGTGGCGATGGTCAGGTCGACGGCACGGCCTAGTGGACCGGCGAGCAGCCGTTCCAGATCAGCCCTGGTGATGTGGGCGTCCGGGAACGGTGACGGCAGCGGCACGTCGGTGTAGGGGTGCCGGGACAAGGTCTCCTTGGCGCCGCGCACGTCCTGCCGCAGCACCCTTCGGCGGCGCCGATCGGCCAGATCGCGACCCTCCAGGAGCGCGCGCCAGTCCTCGGCCTTGCCCGCGCCCGCCGTGGCCCCGATGTGTTCGAGGAGCAACTGATCGATGTCCGCGCCGCCGAACGACGGGTCGCCCCTGGTGGCCAACACGGTGAAGCCCGGCGGGTTCGGGACGGCTTTCACGACGCTCACGTCGACGGTGCCGCCACCGAGGTCCAGCACGGCGAGCGTGCGGGGGCCGGTGCGGGCCGGAAAGCTCGCCGAGTGGAACACGGCCGCGGCGACCGGTTCAGGCACCAGGCGGGTCTGTCTGGCGATGCCAGCGGCCGCGTCCCGCAGGACCTTCGTGCGAGTGCCACCCCAGTCGGCGGGGTGGGTCAGCACGAGCTGATCGACCGGCACACCGCCCGCGACCCGACGCGCCTCGGCGACCGCGCGGCGGATCACGGCGGTGAACACCGCGCCGACCGGGATCACCATGTCGCCGAGAAGCAGCTCGACCTCGTCCACCCGCCGCTTGGGGTGCGGCTCGTAACGCGAGGGCTCCAACGCGGCCTGTCGTTCGGCCTCCTGGCCGACGAACAGCGTGCCGTCCGGGCCCGCGTAGACCGCCGAGGACAGCAGCGGCTGACCGTCGACCACAACGATCTGCGGCTCGCGGCCGTCGACCGACACCGCGACACACGTGCTGGACGTGCCGAAGTCGACCGCCACCCGCAGCGCCACTGTCCCGCTCCTAGCCCCCACCCGATCAGTCCAGGATCATCCTACGTGGGATCGATCACTCCTGGGGAATCCACGCGACGTGCATGAGAGCCTGGCCGACCTTGCGGTTGACCAGGGTGCCCCGGCCGGGCGGCATGGCGGACGGCTTGACCGTGCCGAGCAGCGCACCCTCGTCCTTGCTGCCGCTCATCACGATGCCGGGGCTGGCGATCTCGCGGAGCTTGCCGAGCACCGGGTCGAACATCGCGCGGCTGGCCCCGCCGGAACGGCGGACCGCGACGACGTGGAGGCCGACGTCCTTGGCCTGCGGCAGGAACTCGGCGATCGGCTGGAGCGGGTTGTTGCCCTGCGGGGCGACGAGGTCGTAGTCGTCGACGATCACGAACAGCTCGGGGCCGGTCCACCAGGACCGGTTGCGGAGCTGATCCTGGGTGACGTCAGGACCGGGCAGTCGCTTGAGCATCGACCCGCGCACGTCCTTGATCATGTCGCTGAGCTGGTTGGACGACACCGCGTAGCCGAGCAGGTGGTCGGTGTTGACCACGCCGAGCATGGTGCGCCGGTAGTCGACAAGGATGATGACGGCTTCCTTGGGCGTGTACCGGTCCATCAGGCCGCGCACGATGGTGCGCAGCAGGTTGGTCTTGCCGGACTCACCCTCGGCGAAGGCCATGAAGTGCGGCTCGGCGTCGAAGTCGAGGTACACCGGGGCGAGGTCGTTCTCGTCGACGCCGATCGGGATGAGCTTGCTGTCGCGCCGGGTGTCCTGGGCGAGCAGGTCCTCGTACAGCATGAGTTCGGGCAGCAGGCGGACCTTCGGCGCGTCCTTGCCGCGCCAGGCGCCCTTGATCTTGGCGACCGCGTCCTGCACCCCGCCCGCCACGTCGTCGGGGTCGCTCGACCCGTCGATGCGCGGCAGGCCGGTGAGGAAGTGCAGCTTGTCGCGGGAGAGACCGCGGCCGGGCCGCCCGGCCGGGATGTTGACCGCGACCCTGCGGTCCACATCGGACTCGCTCGGGTCACCGAGGCGCAGCTCGAACCGGGTGCCGAGCAGGTCCTTGAGCGCGGGTCGGATCTCGGCCCACCGGTTCGCGGCCACGATCACGTGGATGCCGTAGGACAGCCCCTGCGCCGCCAGGTTGACGACCTGCATCTCCAGCGACTCGAACTCCTGGCGGAAACTCAGCCAGCCGTCCACGATCAGGAAGACGTCGCCGAACGGGTCCTCGGTCAGTTCACCGCGCCGCTTGCGGTTGCGGAAGTCGGTCATCGAGTCGATGCGCATGTCGCGGAAGCGCTGCTCCCGATCGCCGACGATGCTCGTCACCTCGGCGACCATGCGGCGGGCCTTGTCCGGGTCGCGACGACCGGCGACACCACCGACGTGCGGCAGGCCCTCAAGGGTGGCGAGCGTGCCACCACCGAGGTCGAGGCAGTAGAACTGCGCTTCCTCAGCGGTGTGCGTCAGCGCCATCGACATGATCAGGGTTCGCAGCATCATCGACTTGCCCGACTGCGGGCCGCCCGCGATCGCCGCGTGGCCCGCGGCACCGGAGAAGTCGGCCCACAGCAGGTCGCGGCGCTGCTCGAACGGCTTGTCGATGATGCCGAGCGGGATCTGGAGCCTGCCGTTGCCGTAGAAACCGACCGGTGACAGACCTCGGTCCTCGGTGGGTTGCAGCGGCGGGAAGAGCGTGTCGAGGGAGTTCGGCTCGTTGAGCGGCGGCAGCCACACCTCGTGCGCCGGCGGGCCCTGGCCGACCAGCCGGTTGACGATCACGTCGAGTTCGCTGACCTCCTGGCCGCCCTCGGGCTTCTTCTCCTCCTTGACCGGCTCGACCGGCTTCTCCGGCTCCTTGGGGATCTCCACGTAGTCCGGCACGAACAGCTTCGCCCGCCGGTCGCCACTGACCGCCGACGCCGGTCCGGCGACCTGCATGCCGGAAGGCCGGTAGGCACCGGACACATAGGACGCCTTGAACCGCTGCATCGTGGTGTCGAACTTGAGATAGCCCGAACCGGGGATCGACGGCAGCTCGAACGCGTCCGGCACCCCGATCGCGGCACGGGATTCCGCCGCGGAGAACGTCTTCAGGCCGATGCGGTAGGACAGGTGCGAGTCCAGCCCGCGCAGCTTGCCCTCTTCGAGCCGCTGCGACGCCAACAACATGTGCATCTGGAGGGATCGACCGAGCCGACCGATCGCGACGAACAGGTCGATGAAGTCCGGTTTCGCGGCGAGCAGTTCGGAGAACTCGTCGACCACGATGAACAACGCGGGCAACGGGTCGAGGTCGGCGCCGTTCTCCCTGGCCTTCTCGTACTCCCAGACGTTCTTGAAGTTGCCGCCAGCCTTCAACGCCTCCTGGCGCCGGTTCATCTCGCCCGCGAGCGCGTCCTTCATCCGGTCGACCAGGGTCAGGTCGCCCTGGAGGTTGGTGATGGTCGCGGCGACGTGCGGGGCGACGTCGAGCCCGAGGAAGGTCGCGCCACCCTTGAAGTCGACGAGGATGAAGTTGAGCGTCGTCGACGAGTGGGTGGCGAGCATGCCGAGCACGAGCGTGCGCAGGAACTCCGACTTTCCGGAACCGGTGGCGCCGATGCACAGGCCGTGCGGCCCCATGCCCTCCATCGCCGATTCCTTGATGTCCAGCTCGACGGCCTGCCCGAACTCGCCGACACCGAACGGCACCCGGTAGCGGTCGCGCACCGGGCGGGGACGCCACGCCTGCTGCACGTCGAAAGTCATCGGATCGCCCGGGATGCTCAGCAGTTCCAGCAGCGTCGGGTTGGACAGCAACGGTTCCTCGTCACCCGCGTCGGCAGCGCCCACGCTGAGCCGGTACGGAGACAGCTTGCGCGCCAACGCTTCCGCCTCGGCCACGCTGAGCGTGTCCGGGTTGGCGAACCACTCGACACCGCTCGCGCTGCGGGCACCGAGACGATCTTCCTCGACGACAAGGCGAAGACCACGACGTGCGGTGAGGTTGCCCAGGCAGTCGGAGAGGTCGAGCAGCGTCACACCGACGAGACCCTCCTCAAGCAGGATCGTCTCCTCGCGGGTCACCTCGCCGTCATCGATGACGATCACTATGTGCGGCTGGTCCGGCTGCGGCGGGGCGTTGCGGGTGAACCGCTGCCGATCCCGCAGCGACTCGTCGAGCCACTCCTCGATCTGGGCCAGCGACCCGGCCATCATCCGCAGCTGACCGATCCCGTCGGCCATGTTCGGGTGCTGGGAATGCGGCAACCACTTCGCCCATTCCCAATCCTGCTTGGCCTTGCCGGAGGTGACGACGGCGACGAGCACGTCGTCCGGGGTGTGGAAGGTGACGAGCTGGGCGAGCAGCGCACGGGCGAGCCCGCGGGTCAGCTCCAGCTCACCGGTCAGCCCCACGGCGGCGAAACCCCGGATCGCGACCTGGATCGGCAACTCGGGCACGATCGAGTGCGCGCGGACGAACCGCCGCAACGCCAACGTCGCGATCGGCTCCAACTCGTCGACCGGTCCGGTCTGCGGCGGCACCAACCTCGTCGCCAACCGCTGCGACCCGCGACCCGCGCGCAGGTGACAGAAATCGGAGTCGGCCTGGCGGCGCTCCCACATCCGCCTGCTGGTCGCGATCGACCACAGCGCCTGCGGGTCCGGATGAGTCCATTCGAGCGACGCGCGCTGATCGAGCGCGGCCTCCCTGGCCCGATCCCGCATCTGACCGAGGTAACGCAGGTAGTCCTTGCGGTCCTCGTTCATCTCGGCCTTCTTCTGGCCGCCACCACGCCCGCCACCACTGGCCATCATGCCGATGGTGGAGATGAGGAACATGCCGCCGAACATGAGCGACATCGGGCTTCTGCTCATCTGGAACATGAAAATCATCATGCCGATCGAGGCCACGATCATGACCGCGGGCAACATCTTCATGATGATGCTGCCCGGAATGACCCTCGGCACCTCCGGCGGCGGCTCCAGGTGGACTTCCCCACCGGGTTGGCGCGGCGCGGACAGGCGGGGCGAACGCTTGAACTGCAGCGTGCTCACCGGACGGACACCTCATTAACTCGACAGCGCGTGGGGAGAAACTACCGAACTCCGGTTTCGGACTCGGCCGGTTCCGGCCAACCGGGGACAGATGGCGGTATTCGAAGGGGTGAGGCGAGATTTTCGCGACCGTTTGGATGATCGTCATTCACGTCAACGGCGAAGATCCACTCGACTGGGGTACCCAACACTGTGGACAACTCGTCTCCACTCCAGCAGCCTGCCGCCGAATGTCGGCGTCCGCCGATAAACTGGACCGGGGATGGCCCCCTGGGGAGTGGCGGGCTGTGTCTTCGGGGCGACCGTGTCTTCAGGGCGTGGGGCGCTGGATTCGGGGAGCTGCTCGTCTGGTCTTCGGATAGTTGTCCACAACTTCGGCGGAACCCGCTCACCCCGCCATCGCGGTGCGGCCATACTAGGGGCGCCGCGGAGTCGTCCGGGGTGAGTTCGAATTGGCGTGGAGCGCGTTAGGGGGCAGGCGGTGGCAACCGGTACGACCGTGTTCAGCCGGGTAACGGTGGTCGCGCCGAGAACGCGCATCGACGTGGCGCTTCCGGCGGATGTCGCGGTGGCTGATCTGCTGCCGATGCTGCTGGAGATGGCCAAGGAGACGACACCCGACGGTGGCGCCCGGCACGGTGGGTGGTGTCTGGCGAAGCTGGGTGACAACCCGCTCGACCCGAGTCGGACGTTGGGATCGCTCGGCATCGTCGACGGGGACATGTTGCAGTTGCGCAAGCGCGCGGAGAATCCGCCGCCGCCGCTGTACGACGATGTCGTCGACGCGATCGCGGAGTCCGCGCCGGACAGCTATCGGCCGTGGACGAAGGAGACCGCCAACCGGATCGGGCACATCGCGGGCGCGCTCGCGCTGCTCATCGGGGCCTTCACCGTGTTCATGGCCGGTCCGATGTGGGGCGGCGGCAACCTCGGTTCCGCTATCACCGCGGGCGCCAGTGCTGTCGTCGCTGTCGCAATTGGGGCGGTGATCGCGCGGGGTTACGAGTCGCGGACCACCGGGGTGTTGATCGCGGCGGCGGGCGGGTTGCCGATGGCGTTCGTCAGTGGGTTGGCGATCGTGCCGGGGGCTCCCGGGCGGGCGAGTCTGATGCTGGCGTGCGCGCTCGTGCTCATCGTCTCCTCGGCGTCGATCATGTTGATCGGCGCGGGTATCACCACGTTCGTCGCCGCGGGCACCGCGGCCACGCTCGGTGTGCTCGCCTTCGGTATCGCCACGCTCATCGCGCACCCGGCCGCGGGTATCGCCGCGGGCGCTGTCGGTGTCGCGCTCGGCGCGCTGTCCGTGCTGCCGCGCCTCACCATCCAGCTCGCCAGGCTGCCGCTGCCGAACGTGCCGGGCAGCGCGGAAGACCTCAAGGAAGACACCGGTTTCCCCGACTACCGCTCGATCGAGCGACGCGCGGGGCTCGCCCACGAATACATGACCGGCATGATCATCGGTTGCGGTTCGGCGGCCGCGGTCGGCGCGATCATCGCGGCGGGCGCGGGCACCGTGTGGGGCGTCGCGCTCGGGATCGTGGCGACGCTGGTGCTGCTCCTGCGCGGACGCACGTACGCCAACGGCAGCCAAGCCATCGCGCTGCTCGCCACCGGCATGGTCAGCGCCACGGGCATCCTGATCGGCTGGCTGGTCACCGAAGACATCTTCGGGCGGCTGTTGTGGGTCTTCGGCGCGCTGATGCTGATCGCGGCCGCCGCACTGGTGCTCGGCGTCGTCTTCCCGGACCAGCGTTTCTCGCCGCCGCTGCGCCGGACGGTGGAGATCATCGAGGCGATCTGCATCGCCGTCGTGCTGCCGCTCGCGCTGGCCGTGATGGACCTGTACAGCACCCTTCGCCACGTAACGTTCTAGTGCGGTGACCACTGACGCTCACCGCGTTCGACCCACCCGTGACGCGGCACAGACGAAAAGGCCAAGTACGCCACCAGCGCCATTGCGCCCGCATCGGCGAACACTGATGGCCACCGCACCAGAGGACTGCGTATGCGACTGCCGATGATGTGCAAGCGGGTCGTGACCGCGGTCGGCGCGACCGCGCTGGTGATGGCGCTGCCGGTGCCCTCCGCCACCGCCCGGCAGGGCCCCGCCGAGCGGCCACCGTCCATGGCGAAGCCACCGCCGCTGGAGCCGGGGTTCAAGGTGCCGGACGGCACGACGACCCCGGACACCGCCTACAACAAGACGACGGACTGCATCGGCTCGCTGAACCAGGGCAGCGTCGATCTCAAGAACATGCCGTGGGGCCAGATCCAGCTTCGCTTCGACGAGCTGCACAGGTTCGCCACCGGCAAAGGCGTGCTCGTCGGCGTCATCGACACCGGTGTCAAGCCGCACCCCTACTTCGAGGGCCGGGTTCGCGGCGGCGGCGACTTCGTCATCCCCGGCGACAACGGTCTCCTCGACTGTGACGGCCACGGCACCGAGGTGGCGGGCATCATCGCCGCCAAGCCGCCCGAGGACAGCGACATCGGCTTCAAGGGCATCGCCCCCGACGCGCAGATCCTCAGCATCCGGCAGTCGAGCAACAACTACAAAGGCAAGATCGTCGTGCCCGGCGGCGACCCCGCAGGTGAGGAACGGACCGCGGGCAACCTGGACACGCTCGCGCGCGCGGTGGTCGCCGCGGCCGACGCGGGTGTCAGCGTCCTCAACATGTCGGTCGACAACTGCCGTCCGGTCAGCCAGGGCGGTATCCAACCCGCCGAGAAGAACCTTCAGGCGGCGCTGAGGTACGCCTTCGAGCAGAAGAACGTCGTTCTCGTCGCCTCGGCGGGCAACACCGGTGAACACGGTTGTCCGGATGCGACCAACGGCACCGACCCGACCAACCCGACCCACATCGTGACACCGCCATGGTTCGCCGAGCACGTCATCTCGGTCGCCGCCATGGACCGGTCCGGCGATCCCGCGGCCTTCTCGGTACAGGGGCCGTGGGTCACCGTCGCCGCCCCCGGCACCGAGATCATCTCGCTCGACCCGGCACCGTCGAGCAACGGCCTCGCCAACCTTCAGGTGTTGCAGGACGGCACGCGCAGCGACATCAGGGGAACCAGTTTCGCCGCGCCCTATGTCGCCGGGCTGGCCGCGTTGATCCGCGAGCGCTACCCGAGTCTGAGCGCCAGGCAGGTCACCGAGCGCATCAAGATCACCGCATCCCATCCCGCGGCGCCGGGCGGCCGGGACAACCTGGTCGGTCACGGCATGATCAATCCCATCGGGGCGCTGACCACGATGATCCCCAGCGAACAGGGTGTGGTCGCCGACGAAGCGCTGAACATGCGGATGGACATGCCCGCGCCGCACGTGAAGAACTGGGCGCCGATGCAGGTGGCGATCATCGGCTCGGGCGGTGGGGTGCTCCTGCTGCTGTTGACGCTGTTCATCGTCCACACAGTCCGGCGCAACCGCCCTGACCACAATCCAGGCCCACGAGGCAGCGCCTAGCGCGTGTCCGGCGAATCGTCGGGGCCAGGGATGGTGGCGGGGATATCCACACCGCCCCACCCACCTCGGATCGTCCAACCCGGGTCAGGACGACTAGTCGTCGCCGATTACCGAGGGTGATGTCTTGGTCGGCTTGCCGAAGATGTCCGTCGGGTCGGCCACGACTCGACTGCGACTCTTGTGCTCGTTGTCGCCGCCCGCTTGGCCACCACCGCCCATGCCACCCATCGGCATCATGCCGCCCATGCCACCCGTGCCCGCTGCTCGACCGCCGCCGTCGGACGCGGCCATCGGCGCGCCACCAGCCGGGGGCGATCCACCCGCGCGACCTGGCATGGCTTCGCCAGTCGAGACGTGACCACCGGGCTGCAACGGCCTCGGGGTCTCCGTAACAGCACCACCACCGCCGCCACCTACGCCCGCACTTCCTCCGCCACCACCACTCGCGCCGCCGCCCATCACAGGCTCGGCTGCCGAGGGCACCGACGTGGCGTGCACCGGCTCGGAGGGGATCACCGGCATCTCAACCTGGAAGTTCCAGTTGTCGTCCGGGAAGGTGTGCGCCATCTGGACCTGTTGGAACGCCTGGGAACCGTCTATTCCTTCGCACAGCCGGACCAGAGCCTCGAGGACCTGGCGAACCGAGTCGAACAACTCCTTGGTGGGCCGCTTCATCTGATCGATGTGTTGGCGGGTGCGGTCGTCGTTCCCGGTCGCGGCGCTCATCGACTCCGACGCCGATTCCGCGGTCTCGGCGAGGACCGTCGACATGTCCCGCACCATCTCGCGGACGCCGTCCGCCGCCGAGTCGAGAACCTCGCCCATGGCGACCATCGCGTCGGACATGTCGTGGCCCGCGAGTCCGACCTTGGTCATGTAGTCGATGAACGAGTCGGCGTCGGCGCCCTGCCATGCCGCGTCGAGACCCCCGAGCGGCTTGACCAGGTCGTCGGCGACGGAGTCTGCGGTCGCACCGGCCGCGCGCCAGCGCTCGGCCTCGGCGTGCATCTCGCTCCACCGGCCGACGACCGGGGCGAAGTACTCCTCGACCGGGTCGGGCACGCCGAGGTCCGCGCAGAGTCTGCTCAGGTAGTCCAGGTAGGCCCCCGCGTCGGACTCGATGTCCGCGCCGTCCGGCCCGCCCCTGGCCTGCCCGTCGTGCGGGCGAGCCCGCTCGTCCGGCTCGTCGAACCGGGCGATGGCCGCGGCGTCGACGAATCGAGGATCGTGGCGACCGCTCGATCGGGGATCGGCGAAGTCGTCGGGGACGTGGAAGGAGTCCGCTCGCCTTGGGTCCGGTG
>JALZNB010000339.1 GCA_030857905.1 Actinomycetota bacterium | reverse complement strand
CCCCACGATCACACGTCGGTCAGTGAGCGGCCCTGAACAGCTCGCGCGCGAGTGCCGCGGTCTCCGACGGCGTCTTGCCGACCCTGACCCCGGCGGCCTCAAGGGCCTCCTTCTTCGCCTGCGCGGTACCGGCCGAGCCGGACACGATGGCGCCCGCGTGGCCCATGGTCTTGCCCTCCGGCGCGGTGAAACCCGCCACATAGCCGACGACCGGCTTGGTGACGTTGTCCTTGATGTAGGCAGCTGCCCGCTCTTCGGCGTCGCCACCGATCTCGCCGATCATGACGATCAGCTCGGTCTCCGGGTCGGCCTCGAACGCGGCGAGCGCGTCGATGTGCGTGGTGCCGATGATCGGGTCGCCGCCGATGCCGACCGCGGACGAGAAGCCGATGTCGCGCAGCTCGAACATCATCTGGTAGGTCAGCGTGCCGGACTTCGACACCAGGCCGATCTTGCCCGCGCCGGTGATGTCGGCGGGGATGATGCCCGCGTTCGACTGTCCGGGGCTGATCAGGCCGGGGCAGTTCGGGCCGATGATGCGGGTCTTGTTGCCCTTGGCCACCGCGTGCGCCCAGAAGTACGCCGAGTCGTGCACCGGGATGCCCTCGGTGATGACCACGGCCAGGCCGATGCCCGCGTCGATCGCCTCGATGACGGCGTCCTTGGCGAACTTCGGCGGCACGAAGATCACGGTCACGTCGGCGCCGGTCTCGGCCATGGCCTCGGCCACGGTCTTGAACACCGGCAGGGACTGGCCCTCGATCTCGACCTTGGTGCCCGCCTTGCGCGGGTTCACCCCGCCGACGATGGTGGTGCCGGACTTGAGCATCCGACCGGTGTGCTTGGTGCCTTCGGAGCCGGTCATGCCCTGGACGATGACCTTGCTCTGGTCAGTGAGGAAGATAGCCATTGGTCATGCCCCCGAGGCAGCGAGTTCGGCGGCCTTGTCGGCTGCGTTGTCCATCGTGTCCACCACAGTCACCAGCGGGTGGTTCGCCTTGGCCAGAATCGCGCGGCCCTCGTCGACGTTGTTGCCGTCCAGGCGGACGACCAGCGGCTTGGTGGCCTCGTCGCCGAGGATCTCCAGCGCGCTGACGATGCCGTTCGCGACCGCGTCGCACGAGGTGATGCCGCCGAAGACGTTGACGAACACCGACTTGACGTCCGGGTCGTTGAGGATGATGTGCAGGCCGTTCGCCATCACCTCGGCGGACGCGCCGCCACCGATGTCGAGGAAGTTCGCGGGCTTGACGCCGTTGTGCTTCTCACCCGCGTAGGCGACGACGTCCAGAGTGGACATGACGAGCCCGGCACCGTTGCCGATGATGCCGACCTGACCGTCGAGCTTGACGTAGTTGAGGTCCTTGGCCTTGGCCGCGGCTTCGAGCGGGTCCTCGGCTTCGGCGTCGACCAGGTCGGCGTGACCCGGGTGCCGGAAGCCCGCGTTCTCGTCGAGGGTGACCTTGCCGTCGAGGGCGATGACCTTGTCCTGCGGGTCACGGACCAGCGGGTTGACCTCGACCAGCGTGGCGTCCTCGCCGACGAAGGCGTCCCACAGCTTGACGATGACCTCGGCGGCCTGGTCGGCGACGGCGGCGGGGATCTTCGCGGCGGCGACGATCTCGTTGGCCTTGGCCAGATCGACACCGGCGATCGCGTCCACCGGGATCTTCGCCAGGGCCTCGGGGCGCTCGACCGCGAGCTGCTCGATGTCCATGCCGCCCTCGGCCGAGGCCATCGCGAGGAAGGTGCGGTTGGCCCGATCGAGCAGGAAGGAGAAGTAGTATTCCTCGGCGATGTCGGAGGCGACGGTCACCAGCACCTTGCGGGTGATGTGGCCCTTGATGTCCAGCCCGAGGATGGCTTCGGCCTTGGTGTAGGCGTCGGCCGGGTCGTCGGCCAGCTTGACGCCGCCCGCCTTGCCCCGACCGCCGGTCTTGACCTGGGCCTTGATGACAACCGTCTGACCGAGCTCTTCCGCGATGGCGCGGGCCTGCTCGGCGGTGCTCGCCACGTCGCCCGGCAGGACCGGGACCCCGTGGGCGGCGAAGAGATCCTTCGCCTGGTACTCGTACAGGTCCACTCGACAGTCTCCTGACTACGGTGTCGACACGCTGCTGTCGGACGTGAGCAGACCCTAGCGACCTGGGAATTCACCCGACACTTGGCACCCGGTGAGGTCGGTCACCATCAGTGCCGGACTCCTTCACCCGGCGTGTCGACCGAGACCTCGTATGTCCTTGTTACCGGGTGTTTCCCGGCGGCCGTCACGCCTGACGATGATCAACGATCAAGAGAAGTGACGTCCACCGCACTCTGGGGGAGAACATGCGAAGAATCCGACTGGTCGCCCTTGTCGCGTTGATCGCCGCCCTGTCGCTGCTGCCGGGGACGGCGTGGGCGGGCAACCTCAACGCGCCGTTCCTCGGTGACCTCGACGGCGACGGCCGCGCCGACCGAGTCACCCTGGGGCCGGTCGACAACACGAGGACCTGCACTCTGACCGTCGAGTACCGCAAACCCAACAACACTTACCGGCCGCCGGTCACCCACACCTACACCTCGCCTGCGCCATACGTGCCGTACTGCCCGAACATGGGCGAGGTAGTCGACCTTGGCGGCGATGGGCACGTCGAGATCGTCACCACGAACTTCACCTGGCAGATCGCCGGTACGCAGATGCAGATATTGCGCGACTTCCAACCGGTCGCCCAACTCGACGGGTTGAGCTTCCCGAGCACCCTGCGGTCGGTGGACTTCAACGGCGACGGACTGCTCGACCTCTGGGCGTCGACCGATCAGGTATCGCGGATTCGTTCGTTCTTGAACACACCCAGTGGCGCGCTGGTGCCGGGACCGATCGACCTGTGCAACTTCCATGGCATCCCGCAGCACGAGTTCGCCGACTTCGACGGCGACGGCGGCCAGGACATGTTGCTTTCGCGGCGCTGCGGGTACTACTTCAGCGCCGCCGAGCTGCACTTCGGCAGCGGCAAGGCACCAGTGGTGTTCGCGAGCGTGCCCTCGACGTCAACGACGTACGAAGTGTTCGTGGTCGACCGCAACAGCGACCAGATTCCCGATGTGGGCGTGATCGTACGAACGGACGGCGCGCCGATCACGGTGCGGCACTTCGTGAACGACGGAACCGGCGTGTTCAGCGAGGTGTAGCGACCCAGGCGAGGACGGCATCGGGGCTGAGCACGTCGATGTCGTCGGCGCCCTCATCGGCGAGCAGGCGGGCGAGACCCGCCTGCTCGTCGGTCGCCACCGCGTCGGCGTCCTCCTGGATGGCGACCCGGACGACGTGCGACGGGTCGGCCGGACCGAGGTAGATCACCTCGACGCCCGCGTCCCTCAGGTCCCGAGCGACGGCTTGGGCGTCGCAAGCGAACACGATGCGCGTGGTCACCGGCGGCGGCCCTTGCGCGCAACGGCTGTCCTCGCTCGGTAAGTCTCAACGGGTGCGCTCCGCCTACTCGCCGCCGCGACCGAGGCCGAGACCACCAGCGTGACCACACAGGCCAATGCCAGCCACATGCCTTGGCCAGGAAACGATTCCGCGGCCCGTCCCTCGGTGAGCGGGTATTCAAGCAGCCGCACCCCGACGACACCGGCCGCGCCGAGCAGCATCGCCGCGGCGCGTGGCGGCCGGGCCGACAGGGCGACGGCGGCGACCGCGATGATCCCGACGAGGGCGATCAGCAGACCCCAGGACGCGAACCGGAAGTCGGACCAGATGCCGGGCGAGCGAAGATCGGCGGCGCGCACCGCGGGCAGGCTGAACGCGCCGACGGCGAACAGCGCGGCAGCGGTGACCGGGGCGGCGAGCGTCAGGTTGACCTGACGCTCGGTCAGATCGACGTCGTCACGTTCGGCTCCACCCGCGATGGCGACGGCGACGGCGGTGGCGAACGCGAGGACGAGCGCGAGGCCGGTGAACAGCACGCCTGGCCCGACCCGGACCGCGCCACTCACGCCAGTCGCGGTGAAGGCGGCGTCGAACGCGGCCGCCGCCGCGAACGGGACAGACAACAGTGCGACCGCGAACGCGGGCCGGATGGCACCCGCGGCCCGAGGCACCAGGAGCGCGACCGCGAGCACGAGGACGAGCAGACCGGCTGGGGCGAGCAGCTTGCCGGAGTAGTTCGTCGAGAGGTCGACGCCGGTGGCGACGAGCTGTGGAAAGACCGCACCGGCCACGGCTGCGGCTCCGGTGAGCAGCCCGAGCACACCGGAGACCCGGTGCAGCCTGCCGGATTCGAGCAGGACTTGACGCTCGGTGTCCGGACGATCCGACAGCGTGCGCCAGACGGTGACGGTCAGCGCGACCATAGCGATGAGCGCGAGGTACGGGCCCGCGGCCGGATGCAGGCGTTCGACCAGGAACCCGG
>JALZNB010000323.1 GCA_030857905.1 Actinomycetota bacterium | reverse complement strand
GCTCTGGATCGGACCGGCGAGCAGGCTGCTGCGCACCCAATCGTGGCGACCGGCGAAGGTTCGGGTGTTCCGGCCCGGTCGGGGCTTGCCGAAGGCGAAGTTGCTGGTCCGCGACGGTGACCGGACGCTGAACCTCACCGCGTCCGCGTTGCCGTGGGCGGTGCAGCAACTCTTCGCCAGGACGGGTCGGATCTGGCTGGTCGGCCCGGACGACAAGGGCTGGGTAGCGATCCGTTCGGCCGGGCTCGCGCTGCCGCTGGGCTCGGCGCGGGTCACCGCGGAGAACGTCGCGGCGGGCTGGGAGATCAACATCGAGCAGCCGGAGCCCGCGCGGGTCTCGATCGCCGCCGGTGACGCCGTGGTGGCCAGGATGCTGGCGACGCCGAGGCGCCGGTCGCGCACCGAGTTGATCGCGCCCACGTTGCTGATGGTCTTCGCCGTCATCGTCGTCGTCGACCTGATCGGCCGCGACCTGCGCGAGGACCAGGTCGAACTGGTCGGTCTCGTCGGGCTCGCGGTGCTCGGCATCGCCGCGTTGCTCGCGTGGCGGGTGCGCAAGCTGCTGTACTGGTCCAAAGTGGACAAGCTGCTCGCCGTGGGCCCGTGGACGTCGGTCCCGGTCGAGCTGGACCTGCCCCGCAACGACACCCGGACCAGGACGGTCACCGCGCTGGCCACGCTGCCCGGCGGTCAGACCGTCCCGGTGACGCTGCCGCGCGCGGGCCAGGCGCTGCTGGCCAACATCGCGGGCACCGGTCAACTCTGGGTGGCGGGCACGCCGAAGGCTGACGTCGAGACGGTCGCGGGTCTGCCCGGCTACCCATTCCTCAGTCTGGCCAGGTTCGGCGGTTGATCAGCGGTCCGCGCGTTCCTCCACGGCCCGCAGCCACATCGTGACCCTCGCCCGCCCCACCAACACGGCGACGCCGACCAGCGCGACCGCCACCGTCGGCAGATCGATCGCCACGGCGACGCCGATCGAACACGCCGTGAGCAGCAGACCCCAGGGGTCGGCCAATTCCTTCACGAAGCCCATGCCTGGCAAATCGTCGCTTTGTCCATGGCCGCTACCGGGACTCCGATGGTTAGGCCATTGGAATTAACCTCATTGATCCCAATCGGGTCCGCGCATGGCCCATGACCAGGCGTAGCGGGGGTCTTCGCTGTCGACGGCCGCGTCACCGAGGTCCAGCGGGCGGAACGTGTCGATCATGACGGCCGTCTCGTCGAAGTAGTCCGCGCCGATCGAGCCCTCGGCCGCGCCTGGCTGTGGTCCGTGGGTGAATCCGCCGGGGTGCAGCGACAGCGAACCGACGCCGATGCCGGAGCCCTTGCGCGCCTCGTAGTTCCCGCGCACGTAGAACATCAACTCGTCGGAGTCGACGTTGGCGTGGTTGTACGGCACGGGGATCGACAAGGGGTGGTAGTCGACCTTGCGGGGCACGAACGAGCAGATCACGAAGTTGGGGCCCTCGAAGGTCTGGTGCACCGGCGGCGGTTGGTGCAGCCTGCCGGTGATCGGCTCGAAGTCGCGGATGTTGAACACCCACGGGTACAGGCAGCCGTCCCAGCCGACGACGTCGAACGGATGGTTGGCGTAGGTGTATCGGGTGAAGCCCGCGCGGTGGCGGACCAGGACCTCGACGTCCTCGCCCTCGACGAGCAGCGGCTCGGTCGGGCCGCGCTGGTCGCGCTCGCAGTAGGGCGCGTGTTCGAGGAACTGGCCCTTGGTCGACAGGTAGCGCTTCGGCGGGCCGACGTGGCCGCTCGCCTCGACGATCAGCAGACGCAGCTCACCGTCCGGTACCACCCGGTAGGTGGTTGAGGTCGGGATGACGACGTAATCGCCGTCCTCGACCCGCAGGGCGCCGTAAATGGTCTCCACAGTGCCGGTGCCGCTCTGCACGTAAAGCACCTCGTCGCCTATCGCGTTGCGATAGAGCGGGCTCGGGTTGGTGGCGACAACGAAGCAGATGACGACATCGGCGTTGCCGAGCAGTGTTCGCCTACCGGTCACCGCGTCAACGCCGCCGGACCACTTGAGGTCCTGGCTCTTGAAGTGCCGCGGCTTGAGCGGGTGGTTGGGGACGAACGCTCCCCGAAGGTCCTCGACGATCTCCGCGTTGACGATCGCCGTCGGCAGATATCGGTGGTAGAGCAGGGCGGAGTCGGAGGAGAAGCCCTCGACGCCCATCAACTCCTCGGCGTAGAGAGCGCCCTGCGGCGACCGGAACTGGGTGTGTCTCTTGGGGGGAATCTCCCCCACGCGGCGGTAGTACGGCATGGCTCCTCCGTGTCCGAATACCGGACATCTTTGTTCAGTAGCCGGTACGCTACTAGCGTGTCAGCCGTGTCAAGCGCCGCTCCACTCCCAGCGCCCGGTCCTCGAGGCATTCCGCCCCTGTTCGCGCGGCTTGTCGACGACGCCGCCCTGTTCCCCCCGGGAAACGCGTCGATGCCCGACGCGGTGCGTATGCACCTCGGTGGGCGCGGCGGCGAATACGCGGGTGTCATGGGCGTCTTCCTGTGCCAGGCCTCCCGCCTCCCTGAGCTGATCACCGAGTTGATCAAGGCGAAACCCGCCACACCGGTCAACTTGTCCCTGGTGATCGACACCGGTCTCGGCGGGGTCCCCAAGGCCCTGTCGATCGTGGAATCGCGAGCCGAACTGCTCGCGCTTCGCATGGTCGAGATGCCCGCCCCAGCCGACATCGACGATGTCTGGCTGGAGCGGGTCAACGAATTCGTGCCCGAGGACGTCATCCGCGTCGTCGAACCCCGCCGAGGCGGCCCAGAGTGGTTGGAGGGCATCCGTCGTGTGGTCGAACACGGCAGTTGGCCGAAACTGCGCTGTGGCGGCGTCAGCCTGGAGACCTTCCCCAGCGTCGACGAGATCGCCGACTTCCTGGCGGTGATCAGCGCGGGGGAGGCGTCGTTCAAGGCCACCGCGGGCCTGCACAACGCCGTGCGCCACTTCGACCCCAACACCGGGTTCACCCACCACGGGTTCCTCAACCTGTTGGTGGCCACCGGCCGACTCCTCGCCGGGGGGGATGTGCGCGCCGCGCTGTCCTCCACCGACAGCGCGGAACTGGCCACGGAGGCGAGCGAGTTGACCGACCAGGCCGCGCACGCTATCCGCGCGGTGTTCGGCTCCTACGGCTCCTGCTCGCTGTCCGAGCCCGTCGAGGACCTCGAAGGGTTGGGTTTGTTGTGAGTTGGATAGATGACCCGTCGTTCGCCGCCGACCGGCCGTTCGGTCCGCAGACGCTGCCTTACGGCGTCGTCGAGACCGAGGTCGGCCGGTCGGTGGCGGTCCGCGTCGGCGACCACGCGCTGCCGCTGCGACCGATCGCCGCCGAGTTCGGCGACCTCGCCGACCTGGTGACGGCCGACTCGCTCGACCCGCTGCTCGCCGCGGGGCGTGCGGCGTGGTCGTCGCTGCGGGCACGGCTCTACGAGCTGGTCACGGCGACGACGGCCCCTCCCGGTGCCGTCCTGCTGCCATTGACCGACATCCGCACCCGCTTGCCGTTCACCGTCGCGGACTACGTCGACTTTTACTCGTCGCGCGACCACGCGGAGAACGTCGGCAAGATGTTCCGGCCCGACGGCGACCCGTTGCTGCCCAACTGGACTCATCTCCCGGTCGGGTACCACGGAAGGGCGGGCACGGTCGTCGTGTCCGGCACGGACATCGTGCGTCCGCAGGGCCAACGCAAGGGCGACGAGGGTCCGATCTTCGGGCCGAGCGTGCGCCTGGACATCGAGGCCGAGATCGGTTTCGTCTGCGGCGGCCCGGTCACCGGTCGGGTGTCGACCTCAGCGGTCGCCGATCACATCTTCGGCGTGACCACGGTCAACGACTGGTCGGCCCGCGACATCCAGGCGTGGGAGTACGTGCCGCTCGGCCCGTTCCTCGGCAAGTCCTTCGCCACCTCGGTCGGTGCCTGGATCACCCCGCTCGACGCCTTCGCCACCGCGCGGGTCGCGGTGCCGGACCCGGGTCACCCCAGGCTCGACTACCTGGTCGAAGAGCAGAACTGGGGTCTGGACATCCACCTCGTCGTCACCTGGAACGGCACCGTCGTCTCGCGGCCCGAGTTCGCGGGCATGGCCTACTCGTGCGCGCAGCAACTCGCGCACATGACGGTCAACGGCGCCACCGTCCGGCCAGGCGACCTGTTCGCCTCGGGCACGGTGTCCGGCCCCGAACGCCACCAGCGCGGCTCCTTCCTGGAACTGAGCTGGGGCGGCAAGGACGTCGTCACGCTCGACGACGGCTCCGAGCGCACCTTCCTCGAAGACGGCGACACGGTCACCATCACCGCCACCGCGCCTGGCCCCAACGGGTCGGTCATCGGACTGTCCGAGGTCGTCGGCACAGTCCTGGCCGCGGAGAGCTGACCGTGCCGGGCATCCGGTCGTCGGGGCCGGTCACTCGCCGCCCGACTCCTGCTGGCAAGGAGAGCTCGCTGACCCTCGACCGAGGGCTGGCGCTGCTACAGGCGGTGGCCGACTCCGACACGGAGGCCCCCACGATCAGCGACCTGGCGCAGACCATCGGCGCCAGCCGAGCGGCCGTGTACCGGCTGCTCGTGCCGTTGCAGGCCCGCGGTCTGGTTCGGCGTGAGGGGTCCAGGGTCCGACTGGGCCTTGGGCTGTTGCAGTTGGCGGCGAAGGTGGCGCCGCAACTACGGATCGCGGCATTACCCGCGTTGCGTGAACTGGCTGAGGCTGTGGGCGCCACCGCGCACCTGACAGTGGCGGACGGGGACGAAGCACAGGCGGTGGCTGTCGTCGAGCCGTCGTGGACGACGTATCACGTGGCCTACCGGGTGGGGACTCGACACCCGCTGCATCGAGGGGCGGCCGGGCGCGCGATCGGGTTCCGCGACGGCTCGCTCGGGTGGGTCGAGACGGTCGGGGAGTTGCAGGCCGGAGCGCATGGAATCGCGGCGCCGGTGATCGGAGTCGCCGGGCTGCGGGCGAGCGTCGGTGTCATCAACTTCGGCGCGTTGGACGCGGTGGTGGTGGGGCCGAAGGTGGTGTCGGCGGCGCAGGTTGTGGCCAACGCGTTGCGGTGATCCCGGGTTGTTGCGGCTCTGGGTTGGTGCGGCCTCGGGTTGGGCGGGTGGCGCCTTCGGGTGGTTGGGCCTGATTCGGGGACCCCTGAGACGGCCCTCTGGTCGGGGAAAGGCCCCCGACCACCGCGCGTTTAGGGCCGTCTCCGCCCCGAATAAAGCCCAACCACCCGAAGCCGCAGGACCCTTGAGGGTGTTGCGATTTGTAGTGGCGGGGGGTCAGGCCACGAGGGCTTGGTAGGTGGCGAAGAGGGCGAAAGCTGCGAAAATTACGCCCGCGACCCGCTGGATCAGGTGGGGTTTGATGCGGTCGGCGATCTTCTTGCCGACCAGTACCGCGATTCCGGCGACCGACACCAGGGCCAGCCAAGCCCCCAGGCCGACCCACACCGGTGCCGCGTATCGGGCGCTTAGGCCCGCCGTGGCTATCTGGGAAGCGTCCCCCCATTCGGCGGCGAACAGGACGCCGAAAGAGGTGAGGGCGGCGCGGAAGAACGACACCGGGCCCGCAGCGGCGGCAGCGGTTTCCGTGTCCTCGCCTTGCCGGGAGAAACCTTCCTTGAGCAGCAGGAAAGCGCCGACGGCGAACAGGACTGCCACGATTGCGGCGACGGCTTGGTCCGGTAGCAGGGTGATGACACCGCCGAAGGCCGCGGCGATGACGCACTGCACGGCGAAGGCCAGGGACACGCCGACGAATACCGGCCACGCCCGGTAGCGGGTGGTCAGGATGAGGGTGGCGACCAGGGTTTTGTCGGGCAGTTCGACGACGAAAACCAGCGCGAAAGCACTGAGCAGTGCGACTAGGGCGGTTCCCACGGCGGAGTCCTCTACGTCCGAGTCCGGACGGAGTGAGGGTGAGCTGACTCCGACCGGGCATGAATGATCCCGGCCGGAGGTCTCGTTCGCCCGCTCTCGCGGGTGAGGCACCGGGTCCACGGATGGACCAGTATGTCGATGTCCTCGCCAGGTCGCCCGGATGGCGGCGACCGTCGGAACTACTCCCCTCAGGCACGCCCACCCTAACGCGAGTGAACACCGATCGGCACGTGTGCCCGCTCACGGGACCTACGTCCCGCCCACAGAGGACCGGGGGACCTGGTCGCGCGGGGGTCGCGGGACGACGCTCAGTGCGTGGACGTACTCGACCTAGCGCGGTGGCAGTTCGGGATCACGACCGTCTATCACTTCCTGATGGTGCCGCTGACCATCGGACTGTCCCTTGTGGTCGCGGGCATGCAGACCGCGTGGGTGCGGACCGGGAATCCGAAGTATCTCAGGATGACCAAATTCTGGGGGAAACTGCTGCTGATCAACTTCGCCATGGGGGTGGTGACGGGGATCGTCCAGGAGTTCCAGTTCGGGATGACCTGGAGTGAGTACTCCCGGTTCGTCGGTGACGTGTTCGGGGCGCCGCTGGCGATGGAGGGGATCGTCGCGTTCTTCGTCGAGTCGACGTTCCTCGGGTTGTGGATCTTCGGGTGGGATCGGTTGCCGAAGCGGGTTCACCTGGCGTGCGCGTGGGCGTTCAGCCTCGCCACGGTCGCTTCCGCCTATTTCATTCTGTCCGCGAACTCGTGGATGCAGCATCCGGTCGGGGTCGAGCTGGTCGACGGGCGGCCGCGGCTGACCTCGATTTGGGCGGTGTTGGGCAACAACACCGCGCTCACCGCGATCCCGCACGCGGTGGCCGGCTGTTTCGCGGTCGTCGGGGCGTTCCTGGTCGGCATCGCGAGTTGGCACCTGTGGCGGCGCCGCGATGACGGGGACGGGCCGGTGTGGCGGGCGTCGATCAAGGTCGGCGGGTGGATCGGGATCGTCTCGTTCGCCGCCCTGGCGATCACCGGTGACCTTCAGGGGAAGCTGATGTTCGAGCAGCAACCGATGAAGATGGCCGCGGCCGAGGCGTTGTGCCACACCGAGGCGCCCGCGGCATTCTCAATCTTCGCCGTGGGGGACGTGTCTCGGCCGGACTGCGAGAACGTCAAGTCCATCACAGTGCCCGCGCTTCTCTCATTTCTGGCGCACAACGACTTCACCACCGAGGTACGCGGTATCGAGGATCTGGTCACCGAGTACCGGGCGAGGTACGGCACGAACTACCCGGTGGACGATCGGCTCGGTGAGTTGTCCGGGCAGCCCATCGACTACGTGCCCAATCTGCCGGTCACCTACTGGGGTTTCCGTCTGATGATCGGGTTCGGTGCGCTCTCGGCGATGACTGCGCCGGCGGTGTTGTGGTTGACCCGCAAGGGGCGTGTCCCCCGGACGAAATGGTTTCCCCGGCTCGCTCTCGCCGGGATCGTGACGCCGTTCGCGGCGAACAGCTTCGGCTGGATCTTCACCGAGATGGGCAGGCAGCCGTTCGTCGTTGCGCCCAACCCGTCCGGGGTGGACGGCGTGTGGTTGTTCACCGCCCGCGCGGTGTCCGGGGTGAGCGGCGGCGAGGTCCTGACCTCGTTGATCGCGCTGACCACGGTGTACGCCGTGCTCGCCGCGGTGGAGGTTTTCCTGATCATTCGTTACGTCCGGGCCGGGGTGGCCGGGGTCATGCCGCCGGACAAGAGCGAGCCGAGCGACACGCTCGCGTTCGCCTACTGAGGAGCGCGCGATGGAACTCGCGGTCGTCTGGTTCTGTGTGATCGCCGTGCTG
>JALZNB010000322.1 GCA_030857905.1 Actinomycetota bacterium | reverse complement strand
GTGCAGGTGAGGGTCTTCTGTGGCCAGCAAGTCCTTGCCCGCGGCGGTGAAGGCCGCGAGCGGTGGCGTGGGGACGGCGTGGTCGAGCCTCAGTTCGACCATCGATCCCACTCCGACGGACACGCGGTCACCGGGCCACCGCCGTTCGGTAGGCGCGCACCGCGAGCGGGGCGCACACGAGCAGCAGGACCAACGTCAGCCCGAGTGCCATGGGAATGGGGTGCGCCATCGGGAACGAGTTGCCCACGGTGGCGGTGTTGCCGAACAGTTCGCGGCACGCGGCCACGACCGAGCTCACCGGATTCCACTCGCAGACCACGCGCAGCCAGCCGGGCAGTCCGTCCAGCGGGATGAACGCGTTGGACAGGAACGTCATCGGCATCACGATCAGGAACGCCACCGAGCTGATCGCCTCGGCGCTGCGCACCACCAGCCCGATGAGCGCGCCGAGCCACGACATCGCGAAACCGAACAGCAGCAGCAATCCCAGGGCGGCGAGCGCCGGGCCCACTCCGGTGGACACGTTCCAGCCGATCAGGAGGCCGACAAGCGCCATGACCACGATGGATATCAGTGACAGCACCAGATTCGACACGGTGCGTGCCACCAGCACCGCCCCCTGGGACATCGGCAGCGACCGGAACCGGTCCACCAACCCGTTCCCCAGGTCGTCCGCGACGCCCAGCGCGGTGCTGGACACGGTGGACAACATGGTCTGGGTGAAGATGCCTGCCATCAGGTACTCGCCGTATCCGCCGCCGCCGGGCACCACGATCGCGGTGCCGAACAGCACCCCGAAGATGACCACGTAGGCGATGGGCATCACGGTGACACCGAGCAGCTTCTCGGGTGTGCGCGCGATGTGCCTGCAATGCCTGCCGAACAGGGCGAGCGCGTCGCTGGCCGGGCCGAATGCCTGTACTGGTGCGATCGTGGCGGGGGTCATCCACCCACCTCCTGTTTCGCGGTGGTGGCGCCGGTCAGCGCCAGGAACACGTCGTCCATCGACGGGCGGTGCAGGGTGAAACCGGTCACGGCCTCGCCGAGGGGCCGCAGCGCGTCGGCCGCGTCGGCGATGCCCTCGATCCCGTCGCGTAGCGGTGCGGACACGGTCAGGCCGTCGGCGGAGATCGACGGCACAGTGACAACCACCGGGCTCAGAGCCGACACGACGGCCTGGGCGTCGGACCGCGCGGCCACGCCGACATGCAGGAGTTCGCCGCCGACCTTCGACTTCAGCTCGTCCGGGGTGCCCTCGGCGATGACCTGGCCGTCGTCGATCACGGCCACCCGGTCGGCGAGCTGGTCGGCCTCTTCCAGGTACTGCGTGGTCAGCAGCACGGTGACGCCGCGCGCGGCCTGTTCGCGGATCATTTCCCAGAGTGCCAACCTGCTGGTCAGGTCCAGCCCGGTGGTGGGCTCGTCGAGGAAGAGCACGGCGGGCTCGGCGAGCAGGCTCACCGCGAGGTCAAGCCTGCGCCGCATCCCACCCGAGTACGTCTTCACCACGCGGTCCGCGGCCTCCACCAAGGAGAAGCGCTCCAACAACTCGTCCGCGCGCACCTTGGCGTTGCGCCTGCCCAGCCGGTACAGCGTGCCGATCAGCCGCAGGTTCTCCCGTCCGGTGAGTCGCTCATCGACGGCCGCGTACTGCCCGGCCAGCCCGATCGAGCGCCGCACGGCGTGCGGGTCGCGCACCACGTCGTGACCCGCCACGAACGCCTCGCCCGCGTCGGGTTCGAGCAGCGTCGTCAGGACGCGGACCATGGTGGTCTTGCCCGCGCCGTTGGGGCCGAGCAGCCCGAACACCTCGCCGGTCGAGACCGACAGGTCAACCCCGCGCAGGGCCTCGTGTTCGCCGTACCTCTTGCGGAGCCCTTCGGCTCGGATCGCTGTTCCCACGCGCCGCTCCTCGTTCGAGGCAGGCCGAAGGGGACGGCCCGGTGCGACGACGCTAGATGAGCGGAGGCGGGCTCGGGCAGTGGTGCTGCAACAAGTGCCGTCTGAGCCGAAAACCCTTGCAGGATGGTGCAAGTGGCTTGACCCACCGGCGCGCCGGGGCGATGCCTGCAAGATGCTGCAGTCTCGTTGCCGTCGAGGCGCGGTCGGTTCGAGACTGTTCTGGTCGCACCGCGCCGCCGCCCGTCGATGGCGGATCGCACGCCGCAGAGCGAGGACCCGAGAACATGACCGGTGAGCACATCGCACGTCTTGCACTGACCTCGGCCCAGGCGGGCATCTGGTTCGCACAGTCACTGGACCCGCAGAGTCCGGTGTTCTGCGTGGCTGAGCTCGTCGACATCGAGGGGGCCGTGGACGAGGGCCTTTTCGCGGCCGCGCTGCGAGTCGTGGTGTCAGAAGCCGAGGCGCTGCGGACTCGTCTGGTGGCGGATGACGCAGGCACGACACAGGTAGTGCTGTCCACAATGGACTTACCGTTGGAGTTGGTGGACGCGTCGGTTGACGCGGACGGCTGGCTGCGGCGGCGACTGGCCCGGCCGATGGGCACGGATCTGGTGGAGTTCGCGTTGCTGAAAGTAAGCGCGCACCGATACCGCTGGTTCGCCCGCTACCACCACGCTGTGCTCGACGGCGCCGGGACCGCGTTGGTGGAAGCCCGCGTGGCAGAGGTGTACACGGCGTTGGTCGCCGGGCGGTCTGTCGGGCCGTCGCCGTTCGGGTCGCTGGCGGAGTTGATCGCGCACGAAGACGACTACCGCGCTTCGGAACGGTTCGTACGCGACCAGGGATACTGGCGTGAGTTGCTGCGCGATCGTCCCGATCCGGTGGGCTTCGCGGCGAAACACCCCGACAAGCCCGCCCTGCCGCTCAAAGTCCACAGGAGACTGGACGCGACCACCGTGACGGCGGTGCGCGACCTTGCCAGGAACGCGGACGTCAACTGGCCGTCGGTGTTGGTCGCGGTCCTCGGGCTGAACCTGGGCCGGGTCGCGGGTACAACGGATGTCGTGTTGGGACTTCCGGTGGCCGCGCGCACACCTCGGTCCGCCCGAATCCCGGGCATGGTCTCCAACATCGTGCCGTTGCGGTTGCGCCCCCAGCCCGCGGTGACAGTCCAGGACTATCTGCGCGACACCGCCCGGGAGTTGCGTGCGTCGGTACGCCACCAGCGCTACCGATATGAGGACTTGCGACGCGACCTTGGCGTGGTCGCGGGTGGTACCCGACTGGTCGGACCGCAGGTCAACATCGTGGTGTTCGACCAGGTTCTCGACTTCGCGGGCGCTCCCGGCCGGGCCAGAAACCTCTCGGGCGGTCCGGTCGACGACCTGACCCTGGTCATCGACGGGCGTGCCGCCGACGGTGGTTTGGACCTGTGGTTCGACGCCAACCCTGGCGGCTACACCGAGGATTCGGCCCGCGAGGTGGCCGACCGGTTCACGGTTTCGTTGTCGGCATTGTTGGCCGCGGATCCCGCCGCGCCACTGGGGCGAGTCGATCTGGCGACCGACGTCGAGCGCGCTGTTTTCGCCGGATGGAACGACACGGCGGTCGATGTCGAGGACGTGACCTTGCCCGCGTTGTTCGAGGCGCAGGTCGCGCGGACGCCCGACGCGGTCGCTGTCGTGTACGGCGACGAGGTGCTCACCTACGCGGAGTTGAATGGCCGCGCCAACCGGCTCGCCCGCGAGTTGGTCCGGTGGGGCGTCGGGCCGGAGCGGTTCACCGCGCTGGCGATGCCCAGGTCGGCGACCCTGATCACCGCGCTGTTGGCTGTACTCAAGGCGGGTGGCGCTTATCTGCCCGTCGACCCCGCGCACCCGGCCGACCGGATCGCACTGGTCCTGGCCGATGCCGAGCCCGCACTCGCCATCACGACCGCCGACGCGGGAGTCCCGCTGCCGCAGGGGATGCCGACTTTGCTCCTCGACGAGATTCCCGAGGGGAACCCGCACAATCTCACCGATGCCGACCGGCTCGCGCCGCTCACCCCCGACCACGCCGCCTACGTCATCCACACCTCTGGTTCGACCGGGCGCCCGAAAGGGGTGGTGGTCGCCCAGCGTGGCGTTGTCCACCTCGTCGCCTGGGCCGTGGCCGACATCCGGCCGGAGCGGATGGCGCGGGTGTTGGCGTCGACGTCGCTCAACTTCGACGTGTCGGTGTTCGAGATGTTCGGCCCGTTGTGCAGCGGCGGCTCCATCGAGGTCGTGCGTGACTTGCTCGCGCTCACCGAGCGCCCCGACGGCAGCTGGACGGGCACGATGATCAGCGCTGTGCCGTCCGCGTTGACGCAGGTGTTGGCGCACGGGGGAGTGCGGGTGGACACCGACCTCGTGGTGCTCGCCGGTGAAGGGCTTTCGCTGCGCGCTGTCCAAGACGTGCGCGCGGCCATTCCTGGCGCGGAGATCGCGAACATCTACGGCCCCACAGAGGACACCGTCTATGCCACCGCCTGGTACTCCGGCGGCGCGGTGACCGTGGCGCCGCCGATCGGCAAGCCGCTGGCTAACACCCGTACCCAGATCCTCGATGTGGCCCTGCGCCCAGTCCCGCCGGGCGCCTCGGGTGAGCTGTACCTTTCCGGCACCGGGGTGGCCCGCGGCTACCTCAACCGCCCCGGGCTGACCGCCGAGCGGTTCGTCGCCGATCCGTCAGGCCCGTCCGGCGAGCGCATGTACCGCACCGGCGACCTGGCGCGGTGGAACGACCAAGGCGAGATCGAATACTTGGGTCGCGCCGACGATCAGGTGAAGGTACGCGGGTTCCGCATCGAACTCGGTGAGGTGGAGGCAGTGCTGGGCAGCCACCCCGGCGTGACCGCGGTGGCCGTCGTCGTGCGGGAGAGCGCACCCGGTGTGCGGCAACTCGTCGCCTACGTCGTTTCCGACGTCGATCACGCGGTCCTGCGGGCGCACATCGGCGCGATGCTGCCCGAATACATGGTGCCCGCCGCGTTCGTCACGCTCGACGCGCTTCCGCTCAACCCCAACGGAAAACTCGACCGGCGTGCTTTGCCGGACCCGGAGTTCACGGGCGGCGCGGGCCGTGCCGCCGTCACCGAACTCGAGGCGCTGCTGTGTGGGCTGTTCGCGGATGTGCTGGGTGTCGCCGAGGTGGGCCCGGAGGACGGGTTCTTCGACCTGGGCGGCGACAGCATCGTGTCGATCCAGCTCTCGGCGCGGGCGCGTGAGGCCGGGATCGCGCTCACCCCGCGTCAGGTGTTCGACAACCCCACGCCGGAACGGTTGGCCGCCGTCGCTCGGCTTGCCGTGCAACGGGAACGAGAGGCCGATGGCACTGGAACTGTTGTGCCACTGCCGATCGTGCGCTGGCTGCGTGAGCGCGGCCAGGCGATCGACGCTGTCAACCAATCGATTGTCGTACGCACGCCTAGTGGTCTGCGGTTCCCGGACCTCCTCACGGGTGTGCGCGCCCTGCTGGAGCACCACGACGCGCTTCGGTTGCGCGTCATCCAGCCCGCGGAATCCGTTGACTGGGGGCTTGAGGTCTTGCCACCGCACGCGGTGGCAGCCGAGGAATGCGTGCGGCATGTGCGGGCCACGGCCGACGACTCGCTGATAGCCGTGGTCGCCGGAACTGAAGTTGGCGCGCTGCGACCCGACATCGGCCCGACCCTGCGAGCGGTGTTCTTCGACGCGGGAGCCGACCAGCCTGGCCAATTGCTGTTGGTCGCCCATCACCTTCTGGTGGACGGCGTGTCCTGGCGGGTGCTCGTCGACGACCTCGCCGCCGCGTGCGAGGGTCGTCCGCTCTCCCCGGTCGGTACGTCCTATCGCCGCTGGTCCACACTCGTGGCCGCTACGGACCGGCGCGCCGAATTGCCGCTGTGGCGGGACATCTTGTCGCACCCTGACCCACTGCTGGCCACTCGTGTGCTCGACCCCACGCGCGACACCGTCGAGACGGAAGCCCGGTTGTCCGTCCAACTCCCCCCGGAGATCACCCGCGCGTTGCTCACCGCTGTCCCCACCGCCTTTCACGCCCGGGTGGACGACGTGCTGCTCACCGCGTTGGCGCTCGCGTTCGCCGGGGATCGGGACGCGTTGCTGGTCGACCTCGAAGGCCATGGCAGGCAAGAGGACGCGGTAGGCGTCGACGATGTCGATCTGATCCGCACGGTCGGCTGGTTCACCACGCTCTATCCGGCACGCTTGGACCTCGCGGGTATCGATGCCGCGGACGCGATGGCAGGCGGGCTGGCGACGGGGATCGCACTCAAGCGAGTCAAGGAGTCACTGCGGTCGTTGCCCGACAATGGTTTCGGCTTCGGGGTGCTGCGTCACCTCGACCAGACGACCGCGCCGGAACTGGCGGCGCTGCCCACCCCGCAGGTCGGTTTCAACTATCTGGGCCGGATCGCGGCCGGGGTCGGTGACTGGGCGATCACGGGTCAGGGTGTCGCCCCGGCGGCGGACCGCGAATTGTCACTGGCTCACGCGCTGGAGATCACGGCACTGGTCCAGGATGGAGCGGACGGCCCCGAGCTGACCGCCACATGGGCATGGGCGGACGAATTGCTGTCCACGGCCGACGTGCGCCGAGTGGCCGGACGCTGGACCGACGCGCTGCGCGCCATCGTCGCCCACACCGCACGCGCGGGCAGCGGCGGCCTCACCCCGTCGGACCTGCCGCTCGTGCGCCTCGATGCCGAGCGGATCGCGGCTCTGGAGCGCACGGTGCCGGACCTGGCGGATGTGCTGCCGCTCGCGCCGCTGCAACAGGGCCTGCTTTTCCACGCGCTCCTCGACGGTGGCGACACCTACACCGTCCAGTTCTCCTTCGACCTGTCCGGTGACCTGGACACCGATCGCCTGCGCGCCGCCGCGCAGGGATTGCTGGACAACCACCCCAGCCTTCGCGCGGCCATCGCGCACGACGGCCTGCCCGCACCTGTCATGATCGTGCCGGGTCGTGTCGAGGTTCCCTGGCGCTCGGTCACGGTGTCCACAGAGGATGAAGCTGTTGATGTCGCCGCCGCTGATCGGGTCGCTGGATTCGACCTGACCGCACCGCCACTGCTGCGATTCACCTTGATCGGTCTCGGTGAGCGTCGACACCGGCTCGTGCTCACCAACCACCACGTGTTGCTCGACGGCTGGTCGATGCCTTTGCTGGCAACGGAGTTGTTCGCCCGCTACGACGGCCGACCCGTCGCGGCCGCCACGCCGTACCGGGACTACCTCACCTGGCTCACCCGGCAGGACACCGAAGCCGCCCGAGTCGCGTGGCGTCACGCACTCGCCGGACTGGACGAACCGACCTTGGCGGCGGGGGACATCCGCGACGGCGAACCGGCCACTGTGGACTTCGCTTTGACCGAGCCGCAGACCGACCGGCTCACGTCGTTCGCCCGAAGCCGGGACCTGACCGTCAACACGGTCGTACAGGGCGCATGGGGCTTGTTGCTGGCCGCGCACACCGGTCGCACCGATGTCGTGTTCGGCGCCACCGTCTCCGGCAGGCCCGCGGACCTGCCCGGTGTGGAGTCGGTGGTGGGCCTGCTGATCAACACCCTTCCCGTGCGTGTCCGAGTCGACCCGGCGGAGACGGTCACCGCTCTGCTGTCTCGGCTACAGGACGAACAGCTCACTCTCGCCGACCACCAGCACCTGGGGCTGGCCGATATCCAGCGCGCCACGGGCCACGCCGAGCTGTTCGACTCGTTGCTGGTGTTCGAGAACTACCCGCTGGACCCGTCCGCCCTCGATCCCGGCACCGGTGTCCGAGTGAGCGGCGTGGCGGCTCACGACACCACGCATTACCCGCTGTCGCTCATCGCTGTGCCCGGCACCACGCTGTCGTTCCGGTTGGACCACCGGGTCGTCGGCGCGGACGTGCTTGTCGAGCGCTTCCTACGTGTGCTGGACGCGATTGTGGCCGCGCCGGAGACGCCTGCCTGTGCGCTGGAGACGTTGTCGTCCGAGGAGCGGGATCTGGTGCTGCGTCGGTGGAACGACACCGCGCGGCACGTCCCTGACACCACGCTGCCCGCGTTGTTCGAGGAGCAGGTTCGTCGCACGCCCGACTTGACCGCGGTTGTTTTCGAGGCGCAGACCGTGACCTACGCGGAACTCGACGCGCGGGCCAACCGCCTGGCCCGCCTGCTGATCGCACGCGGTGCGGGCCCTGAACGGCTGGTCGCCGTCGCCGTTCCCCGCTCGCTGGAACTGATCGTCGCGCTGTACGCGGTACACAAGACGGGCGCGGCGTACCTGCCGATCGATCCCGACTACCCACCCGAGCGACTCGCGCTGATGCTGGGCGACGCAGACCCGGTGCTGCTACTGAGCACTCGCGCGGTCGACCTGGACCCACCGGCCGGAGTCGCGGGCCTGCTACTCGACCCGCACGACCTGGACCCGTTGCTGGCCGGGCATTCCGATGCCGAGGTCACCGATGCCGACCGTGCTGCGCCGCTGCGCCCGAGCGACACCGCGTACGTCATCTACACCTCGGGCTCCACTGGGCGACCCAAGGGTGTCGCGGTGCCACACCACGGGATCGTCAACCGTCTGTTGTGGATGGCCGACCGCTACCAACTCGATGGCGCCGACGCGGTTCTGCAGAAGACACCATCTGGTTTCGACGTCTCCGTGTGGGAGTTCTTCCTGCCGCTGATCACTGGTGCTCGGCTGATCGTGGCCAAGCCCGAGGGTCACCGTGATCCGGTGTACCTGGCCCGACTGATTCGTGAAACCGGCGTCACCACAGTGCATTTCGTCCCGTCGATGCTGCATGCCTTCCTGTCGCATGTGGACCCGGCGGACTGCGCGAGCCTGCGTCGGGTGATCTGCAGCGGCGAGGCACTGGGCGCCGACCTGCGGGACCGGTTCTTCGAGGTTCTCGACACCGAACTGCACAACCTCTACGGGCCGACCGAGGCGTCCGTCGACGTCACCGAATGGCAGTGCACGCCGGACGAGGCGTTGGTCTCGGTGCCGATCGGTTGGGGCGTGTGGAACACGGGATTGCGCGTTCTGGATCCGTACCTGCGTCCAGTGCCACCCGGTGTCGCGGGCGAGCTGTACCTGACCGGCCGCCAGTTGGCCCGGGGCTACCTGAACCGGCCGGGCCTCACGGCGGAACGGTTCGTGGCCGACCCGTTCGGTGGTGCGGGCGCACGCATGTACCGCACCGGTGACGTCGCCCGCTGGCGTCCCGACGGCTCGCTGGACTACCTCGGCCGCGCCGACGACCAGGTGAAGGTCAACGGGTTCCGGATCGAACTGGGGGAGATCGAGGCCGCGCTCACCGCGCTGCCTGAGGTCACCCGCGCCGCAGTCGTGGTTCGGGCCGACGGGGGAACGAAGCGGTTGGTGGGCTACACGATGCCCGCGGGCCCGGAGGGCGCCACGCTGCGTGCTCGGTTGGCCGAGGTGCTGCCCGAACACATGCTGCCCGTCGCGGTCATCGTGCTCGACGAGTTTCCGGTCGGTCCCAACGGCAAACTCGATCGACGCGCCCTGCCCGCGCCCGAATTCCGCTCCAGCACCCGCCGCGCCCCGGCCACGGTGACCGAGGAAGTGTTGTGCTCGCTGGTGGCCGATGTGCTTGGCCTGCCCGTTGTTGGTCCCGACGACGGGTTCTTCGACCTGGGTGGCGACAGCATCCTGTCGATCCAGTTGGTCAGCCGCGCCAAGACCGTGGGACTGGCGTTCAGCCCGCGTGAGGTGTTCACCCATCGCACGGTGGCGGCGTTGGCCGCGATCGCCACCCCAACGGCGATCGTCCTGCGAGAGGAAACAGGCGCGGGAACCGGGCTGTATCAACCGGTACCGATCGCCGCCGCGCTGCTTGAGCGGGGCGGGCCGATCGACGGGTTCCACCAGTCGATGCTGTTGCGCGTCCCACCAAACCTCGGCGTCGACAACCTCACCGCCGCGGTGCGGGCACTGCTGGACCACCACGACGTGTTGCGTACTCGCCTACGTGACGGCGAGTTCGAGATCCTGCCGCCGGGCGCGGTCGAGGTCACACGGCTCATCACCCGCGTCGATGGCAACGTCGACATCGCTCGGCACGCCGAGATCGCGCGTGGCAGGCTCTCACCCGCCGCGCCGGTGATGGCGCAGTTCGTGTGGTTCGACGCGGGACCGGACCAGGGCCGCCTGCTCGTGCTCCTGCACCATCTGGTCGTCGACGGAGTCTCGTGGCGTGTCCTCGTGCCGGACCTCGCCGCGGCCTGGCGGGCCGTCTCCGCGGGCACACCGGTCGAACTGCCACCAGTGGGCACCTCCTACCGCACGTGGACTCGGTCGCTGTCGGATCTCGCCGTGGAGCGCGCGGGGGAGGCGGCCGCGTGGGTCGAGTTGCTCTCCGAGCCCGAGGTACCGGTGAGCCGCCCACTCGATCCGCACACCGACGTCGTCTCGAC
>JALZNB010000281.1 GCA_030857905.1 Actinomycetota bacterium | reverse complement strand
CGTGTCGCCTGCCGCCGTCGTCTCAGGCGAGGCAGTTGCGCGGCATGAACGCCCAGTGGATGCCCGCTGTCAGCGCCTGGCCGTTCCACTTGGCCATGACCCACTGCCGATCCTTGGTCACGTACCGGATATCGACCTGGGAGTTCGCCGGGACCGTTCCCAGCAGGTGTGTCGGCCGGGCCGGGCCGGAACCGTAGGCCGCGGCCGCGCCGATGTTTCCGTAGGCGCTACAGGCGGCGATCGAGCGAGCGACCTTCAGGCCACCACCTTTGTTCGCGCTCCACACCCCGTATGGGCTGCACAGCCCGTCGGTGGAGTTGGCGGTGCAGAAGACTTCCTCGCTGTGCCACCACCGCAGCGTATCGATGCTGCCGTCGCCGTTGCTGGAGCCGCGCACGTTCGGCCCGCCCGCGCAGCTCGGCGACGAGAACCCGGTCCGCTCGATGGCGAACTTGCTGGTGCCGTAGGCGTAAGCGCAGCCGTCGAAGCTGCCTCCCGCGTAGCCCCACGGCCACCGGCTGATCTCCGGATTGCCCGCCGAGGAATCACCGGTGTCCCGGATGTCCATGTGGTCGAAACTGGGCTTGACCGAGCCGTCGGCGAACCGGAAGTCCTTGGCGAAGAGGTATCCGACCATGGGGCCGTTCGCCTTGTAGCTCATCAGTACCCAGCCCGGGCCGTATCCGGTGCCCAGCGCGCCGTCCTCCACCGCGGTCTGCACCCGGTTGACCCCGATGCTCCACGCCCCAGCCGTACCGGGCACGAAGAGCAGTGCCAACGCCGTCGAGAACACCACCGCCAACACGGTCAGCAGCCGTGTGGGTCCCTTGCCACGTGTCATGTCGTCCCGTCCCGTCGTGGGCTTTCGCTCAGCAGAACCAGCCGTTCTGCACCCAGCCGTGCTTGTTCACCTGGCCATAGGCGAAGCCGTACACCCAGTCATGGCTTGGGCCCAGTCTGTCCACCTTAAAGGTCTCGCCGCGATGTAGGTCACGCACAAAGCTGTCAGTGCGCGCTTGAGTGACGTAGTCATCTCACTTGTCCGTTCCGCTCGAAGTTGGCGGACTGTGGGCCATTGAGCTGCGGCCCGCCAACTAGCCCAGGACAGCTGGACACCGGTTTGACCGGAGCTAGTGAGGATGGTGGAGCGGCACGTCACCCGGCTGGCGAAGCACCAGCCACCTCGCCGGACTCGATCTCGCCATAGTCGAATCGGGCAGCCGCAGGCATCGTGTCCGTACTCCGAATCGCGGTACACGTGACCGCGGCGTCTGGACGGTCAGTCGAGGAACCCGTCGTGGAAAAGCAGGCCGGGCAGGAACAGCAGCACCGGGTAGCAGCAGGCCAGGAGCACGGCGCGGTGGCGGCTGCGCCACGCCGTCGTGGCCACGCCCGCCACCACCACGGCGGCACAGCCTGCCAACCCCATCACGAAAGCGTGCTCCAGGACGGTCGACGCGGCGATGGTCATGTCGTCGTCCCGAGACCAGGACTCGACCGGCGAAGGGCGACGGCCCTTGCCCGGGAGCAACGCCATCACGAAGGCGGTCTGGACCGATATCGCGATGATCGTGAGCACCCGGCCGAGTCTTCCGCGCCGGCCGATCGGTTCTAACGTGACGCCGTCGTTCACCCGGTGGGCGTGCGCGAAGCCTGCCACGAGGGTGGGCAGCACGAACAGAACCAGGGCGACCAGGTACAGCGCGGTCATCCGGGGCCGGTCCTCGCGCAGCAGCGTCGGGTGAACGCCCACCGGTGTCAGCGCCTCGCCGAGCGGCATCCAGAAGTGCTTCTGGAGGAAGAGCAGCGCGAGGAACACGATGACCGCGATGACCGCAGCGCCATCTTTCGCCGGGGAGGCCAACGAACTGGATCTCCTCCCCCTCGACACGTCGCCACCCTCCGCTCACGAGCCCGAACGCCCGCGCACACACTACAAGGCCGCATGTGGTTCCCGCACAACCGTTTGGTGTTAATCGCGCCGCCCGGCCAGCAGGGCCGCTGGGTGACTTGGCCGACAGGTTGAACAGGGCTCCGGGCAGAAGATCAAGCTTCGGCACCGGGGCATCGCCCCGCCGCTTCCGGGCCGATCTTCACTGGACCCCGCCAAGTCTTGCGACACGCGCGAACGCCACAGGCCACCACCACGTGACAGCCGACGCCGACGTCTACCTCGCCAATATCCCCGGCGGCTACTGCATGGGACGCGCCCGATATCGCCGGCCACTCGAACTGCCCGCCGCACACCGCCACCAACGGCACCAAGAAACCGCTGTTGAGCAACACGACGTTCCCACAGACCCTGAAAACCGCATTCCCTGCAAAGGGCAATCTGATAACTTCGGTGCCGTGCCGGAGACCGACGGCGTGACCTCCCGTCGTAGCGAACGTAGCTACGCGCGGCTGACTCGCGCTCACCTCGTTCGGTTGCGCGAATTGGCCGACGAGGACCACGACGTGTTCAGCCGGGCCCGACCCGAGTACGCCGACCGGCGGGTCGCGGTGACCTTGGCTCAAGGCGCGGCACTGCAC
>JALZNB010000278.1 GCA_030857905.1 Actinomycetota bacterium | reverse complement strand
GTAGACCACCGACCGGGGGAGTCCGACTCGTGCGGCGATCTGCTTGACCCCGACGTCGGGTCCGTCCTGTTCGATCGCGGCGACGGCGGCGTCGAGGATCTTCAGTCGGCGCTGGAGCTTGTGCGCGTCCCAGCGGGTCGATCGGCCGTCGGTGTTCGCATCGAGCATCGGGTGAGCCTACTTCGCGACAAGATTTCTGCGACATGTTGTCGCATTCACAGGGGCGTAGGTTCCCTCAACGCCCTCGTTTCCAGCGCTGTTGTGGGAAACTTCCGGGCATGAGTGAGGTCAGCCGTCGTTACCTGCAGGAACTGATCATCGCCGAGCTCGCGGTGCGCCCCGGGGTCGACCCCGCGCGCGAGATCGAGCAGCGGGTCGGTTTCCTGGTCGACCAGCTCGCCACCTCCGGCGCCCGTGGCTACGTTCTGGGCATCAGTGGCGGTGTCGACTCCAGCGTGGCGGGCAGGCTCTGTCAACTCGCCGTCGAGCGTGTCCGTGCCGATGGTGGTGACGCCACCTTCATCGCGATGCGCCTGCCCTATGGCGTGCAGATGGACGAGGCCGACGCTCAGCGCGCACTGGCCTTCATCCAGCCCGACGAGGTCCTGACCGTTGACGTGAAACCGGCCAGCGACGCCATGCGCGACGCCGTCCTCGCGGGTGGTGAGACTTTCGGTGAGCGGGCCGACTTCGTCCACGGCAACATCAAGGCCCGCCAGCGCATGATCGCCCAATACGCGGTCGCGGGCGCGCGTGGGGCACTCGTGGTCGGCACGGACCACGCGGCCGAGGCGGTCATGGGCTTCTTCACCAAGTACGGCGACGGCGCCTGCGACCTGACACCCCTGTCCGGCCTCACCAAGCGTCGAGTCCGCGCGGTGGCCACCGAACTCGGCGCCGACGCCGCGCTCGTGCACAAGGTGCCGACGGCCGACTTGGAGTCCGACACCCCAGGCCTGCCCGACGAACAGGCCTTCGGTATCACCTACGACGACATCGACGACTTCCTGGAAGGCAAGGATGTGTCCGCGACGGCACACGACGTGATCGTGTCCTGGCACCGACGCACGGCCCACAAGCGGGTCGTGCCGATCGCTTTCGTGCCGGGTCGGTTGGAGCAGGCGCTCACCGGCGCCTGAGCATTCATGTGATGATCCGACGTGGAGTGATGGCGGTAGCGTGACGCCGTCATCGGTGAACGGGAGCCTTGTCGAGGTCCGCGCGGCTCGACCGGGCCCACGAGGAACGCTCACCGATTAAGTCCCGTGTGGAATGTCGTGTCGGTATCGAGACTTTGGTTGCGGGCAATGTCCGCGACCGCCGATATGTCATCACAGTGCACTGCGCTTCGCGGTCGGGTCATGCTATAAAGCCACATGTCACCCACGGCGTCAGGAAACGGACTCCCGACATTAAGCCAAAAGGGGTAAGACCGTTGGTGCCAACAGATCACCGTGACGCGATGGCGCTTCGCGCGGGTCTGCCGCCCGGACATACCGGCGATGTCAAGGATTTCCGTGCCGGGGTCCGTGCGATGGGCGACTGACCTGAGGCGACCCCGACCGGCTGTTGGACCTCCGCACGAGCAGAAAGAGCCGCCCATGCCCGCCGACTCCACCTGTCGGATTTGTGAAGGGTCTGTCCAGGAGTTCGCCGACTTCGGAAGGCAGCCGCTGTCGGATGCTTTCCGACTGCCGGAGGACGATTCCGAGGAATTCTTCTACCGCCTCGCGGTAGGGGTCTGCGAAACATGCAGCATGGTGCAGCTCATGGAGGAGGTGCCGCGCGACAAGATGTTCCACCAGGACTACCCCTATCTTTCCCAGGGTTCCTCGGTGATGCGCAAGCACTTCCGGGCACTCGCCGAGCGGTTCCTGGCCACCGAGCTCGCGGGTCCCGACCCGTTCGTGGTCGAACTGGGCTGCAACGACGGCGCCATGCTCCGCGCGGTGGCCGAGGCAGGGGTCCGCCATCTCGGCGTCGAGCCCTCCGGCGCGGTGTCCGAGCTGGCCGCCGAGGCAGGCGTCCGGGTGCGCAACGACTTCTTCGAGGAGTCCACCGCGATCGACATCCGCGCGGTCGACGGCCCGGCCGATGTCATCTACGCCGCCAACACGTTGTGCCACATCCCTTATATGGCCTCGATTCTGCGCGGTGTCAACGCGCTGCTCGGCCCGAACGGGGTGTTCGTGTTCGAGGACCCCTATCTCGGTGACATCGTCGGGCAGACCTCGTTCGACCAGGTCTACGACGAGCACTTCTTCCTGTTCAGTGCCCGCTCGGTGGACGAGATGGCGCGTCGGCACGGCCTGGAACTGGTCGATGTGGAGCGGTTGCCCGTGCACGGCGGCGAGGTGCGCTACACCCTGGCCCGCCCTGGTGCCCGCACGCGTACCGCCGCGGTGACCGAGCTGCTGGCCGAAGAGGACGCTCGCGGGTTGTCCGAGCGGGCGACTCTCGATGGCTTCGCCGACCAGGTGGTCAAGATCCGCGCCGATCTGGTGGCGCTGCTCGAAGACCTGCGGGACCGGGGCGAACGGGTGGTCGGCTATGGCGCGACCGCGAAGAGCGCGACGGTGACCAACCTGTGTGGGATCGGCCCGGACCTGGTGCAGTTCATCAGCGACACCACGCCCGCCAAGCAGAATCGGCTGGCGCCCGGTTCGCACATCCCGGTGCGACCGCCCACCGAGTTCACCGCCCCGTACCCGCCCTACGCGCTGCTGTTCGCCTGGAACCACGCCGAGGAGATCATGGCCAAGGAGAAGGCGTTCCGGGAGTCCGGCGGCAAGTGGATCGTCTATGTGCCCGACGTACGCGTGATCTGAACGCTGGTCGAAGCGGGTGTCGGCCGACCTGACCGGATGGGGTCGGGTCGGCC
>JALZNB010000265.1 GCA_030857905.1 Actinomycetota bacterium | reverse complement strand
GCCCGCGACGATGTCGATCCACAGTGGACTCGCGTCGATGAACTTGGTGTCGGTGGCGATGGCCTCCGCGAGTCGGAAGTCGCCCGCGGCGACGGCTTCCCTGCCGATCGTCTCGTAGGCGGCCTTGCGCAGCGACGATTCCCGACCCGGTCGCTGCCCGGTCTCTCCGGCCATGCCGTGCGCGACCGCGAGGACGGCGTGCGCCCGCGCGCCGGGGAACGCCCGCGAGATCCTGGCCAGTTGACGCGCGCGGACGAGCCGGTTCTGTTGGCGGCGAGCACGTTCACCCACCCGCAGCAGCACGGTCTCCGCGCGGCGCCGCTCACCGGAGTCCGCCAACGCCATCGCGACCTTGACCTGGCGCTCCGGGTGATCGGACCAGTCCATCGCCAGTACGGTCGGGTCGCCGACGACGATCGCGGTGTCGATGAGCAGGTTCTCCGCCCAGTCCGCCATCGGCAGGCCGGGCAGGTCACCGGCGATGTCGGCCAACTCGGAGGTGAACTCGGCCAGCGCGGGGCCCGCGTCGCGGACCAGGGCGCCGCGCACCATCATCCGGTCCCGGCGGCCGAGTGTGTCCGCCATGGCTCGCGCCCGGTCGGGGAACCCGGCTTCCGCAGTCGCTATCGCGATGCGGGCCAACGCGCCGTCGAGTGTGTGGCGACGTCCGGTCGAGTCGACGTTGTGCCGGATCAACGATTCCGCGTCGTCGTGCCTGCCCAGCGCGACGAGGGTCTGGGCGATACGGACCAGGGTCTCGGTCCGCTCGAACTTGTCCTCCAGCCAGGTCGCGTTCTCCTGGTCCATGCTCAGCGCCCGCACGGCCCGCTCCGGGTAGCCGCAGGCGTGCAGGTGCTCGGCGATCACGGCGTTGGCGCGCATGGCCGGACCGGGCTTGCCGATTCGGGCGGCGAGGCTCTCGGCCTTGTCGAACCGGGCGACGGCCGCCCACGCCGAGGCCACCCGCTCCCGCGCGCTGTCGCGGTCGGCGGCCGTGCCCAACTCGGCCGCCGTGGCCTCGGCCGCCTGAAGCAGCGTGTCGGCCCGTCTCGCCGTGCCCGTCTCCGCCACCTCGCACAGCGCGGTCACCCGCCCGTACGGGTTCGCGATGGCTCTGGCGAGGGCTTCCGCGCGGCCGAACGCACCCAGCCGCGTCCATGCCTGCGGCAGGTTCAGCGGGATCTCGGTGTTGCGCTCGGCGAGCCGATCGCGCTCGATCGCGAGGGTGAGCAACGTGCCCAGGCCCGCATGGCCCAGCACCCCCATGGCAGTGGTGACCTCGGTGTGCGCCATCGCGTCACCGCCGGTCAGGTCGAGCATCCGGTCGTGGCGGCGCGGGTCGGCCACCACAGTGACCAGGCGGGTGAACCGCTTGTCCTCGATGAGCTCGCGCACGTAGCCGCGCAGCAGGTACTCCGGCGTGTCCTCCGGCCAGTCGCGGTCCTGATAGGACTGCGCCCAGCCGTCGATGCGGTCGCGGTGTTCGCGAAGACCCGCGCCGAACAGCCCGGTCGCCACGTCGCGCAGGGTCTCGTGGGCGAAGAGGTACACATGGCGGCGTTCGAGGAAGGACGACGTGGTGCGGGAGGTGACCGTGCGGCCGAACAGGCCCGAGAGCAGGTCGTTGACCTCGAAGGCGGTGGTCTCGGTCAGTTCGGCGAGGTCGTCGGCGGTGAGGCCGCCACCCGACGCGGTGACCAACCCCAGCAGCACCTGGTTCAGGCCGCCCTGGCCGTAGAGCTGCGCGAGTTCGCGGCCCGCCCTGCGTTCGAGATTGACCGCTCCTTTGTGGACGGTCAAGGTCCTCGGATCGCACTCGTGCAGCGGATGCCCGTCGGGGACGTCGTCGGGCAACCCCGGATGCGGCCTGCTCGCCACGACCACCCTGGTGTTCGCGGGCGGGCGGCGGGGAAGCAGTGCGGCGATGCTGGACACGGTGCCACCGCCGGTGTCCTCGTCCAGACCGTCCACGACAAGCACGAGCCGCCTGCCGGACTCGGCCGCCTGCTGGTCGGCGATGCCGAGCAGGCGCAGCATCTCGCCTCGGCGGGCCGCCCCGGAGACCCCCGACCGCGGCTCCCCGGTGAGCGCGGTGAGTTGATCGATGACCGCCGCCAGGTAGGCGGTGCTGTCCGACTGGCCGGAGAGCCGCGCGGTGATGAAGAACGACACCACGTCGATACCGGAGGGCGGGTGCAGCACGAACCACGACATCAGTGCCGACTTGCCCGCCCACGGTCCGGCCTGCCACCACAGGTAGGGCGCGTCACCCGCGCAGAACACGGCCAGTTCGGCCAGTTCGCCCTCGCGATCGACCAGATGGTCCGGCGCGATGTCGCCGACCTCGTTGCGGTACGCCGACGCCATCGCCTCGGCGGTGTCCCTCGGGCCGACGATCGGCAACACGTTGGGCAAGCCGAGGGAAGCCCGATCACCGCTGTCGAGCCGCACGGCGGCGAGACGGCCGAGACCGTCGGTGCGGTGGTGCTTGCTGACGACACCGATGATCCGGTCGTCCACCCACACCGCGGCGCCCGACATGCCTTCCCACGGCGAGAGCGTCGGGTCGCTGTCGTGCTCGGGCGGGGCCACCGTGATCTCAAGGGTGTTCTCGCGGCGGTTGGAGAGCACGGCTGTCGTGCCGACCGCGTGGTGCGAATCCCGATACCAGACATCGGTGTCGGTCGGCCGCAGCTTGAACCGGGGGAACCCGACGGACTCGATCCGCAGGACGGCCGACTCGGTCCCGATCCCGCCGAACCGGGCGGGCCGCACCTCGGCTTCCCCGTGCCTCGCTGTGATCCTGATCACGGCGAGGTCCGCGCCCGCGTCGACCACCCACGACTCGACCTCGGCGAACCACTCCGCGGCACCCGGGTTCAACCGCACCCGAACCGAGTCCGCGCCCTCGACGACGTGCGCGGCGGTCAACACCAGCGTCGCGGTGATCCGGTAGCCGGAACCACGCCGCCCGGCCGTGCCCGGACCGTCGTTCACCAGGATCGCGGCCAACCGTTCGGCGTGGACCGCTCTCACCCTGGTCCCGGCCCGGTCGGACGCACTAGTCCTCGTTCGCCACTGGCGCACCGGAGATCAGTGGGCGCTGCCCTGGCCTGCTCACCCGCTGGGGATCGAGACTCAACGTCACCCGCTGCGTCGCCGTCGAGCTGACCTTGCCGTCGGCGCCCGCCTCGACCACCCAGAACTTGACCTTGCCCGAGCCGCCTGCCTCACGGCCGATCGCGACGCTCAACTCCAGTTCCACCGGACCGAGCTCGAAGCGCAGGTCCTCGCCCTCGCCCTCGGCGATGGCGGCGGTCAGCTCGGCTCGGAGCTGGCTGATCACCGCGGATAACTCGACCTCGGCCACTTGATACTCCCCGTGTCGCCCTGTGTTCGACCGTGAACATCAAACCAGCACTGGTCCGAACCCACATCATCGACCGCCGATGAACCGGGAGACCGCGAGGATTAATAGCGAGATTAGCGAGCGTCAATCATTTGTTTCCGCCCTGTCGTCCCGTTATCGGCGTCGATTCCGGCCCGAGCTGGTTGAAGAGCTTTTTGGTCGCGTGTAGACTGCCGTCGCCGGTCTGTCGTGGTCGGTGACCAGGGAATTGCCGTAGAGAATGTCCGCTGGGGGGCACTGTGAACTCGACGCGGTCGCGCGCGCAATCCGCCGACTCGATCGCGGTCGTGGGGGTGTCCTGTCGGCTGCCCGGCGCGGGCGGTCCGGACGCGTTCTGGCGGTTGCTCCGGGCGGGTGAACACTCGATCACCGAGGTGCCCGCCGATCGGTGGAACGCCGAGGTGGCGCCCAATGCGCGGTACGCGGCCCTGTTGACCGACGTCGCCGGGTTCGATCCGGGCTTCTTCGGCATCTCCCCGCGCGAGGCGGCCGCGGCCGATCCCCAGCAGCGGTTGGCCCTTGAGTTGGCCTGGGAGGCATTGGAGAACGCGGGCATCCTCCCCGCCGAGTTGCGCGATTCTCGGGGTGGTGTGTTCTTCGGCGCGATTTCCGACGATTACGCGGCCGTGGTCCGAGGAAACAACGGGGACGCGATCGACCGTTATTCGATGGCCGGCGTCCAGCGCGGAATGATCGCGAACCGGGTTTCCTATTTCCTCGGCTTACGCGGGCCCAGTTTCACGGTCGACTCGGCGCAGTCGTCCTCACTCGTCGCGGTTCATCTCGCGTGCGAGAGCCTGCGTCGCGGCGAGGCCGAGATCGCCGTGGCGGGCGGGGTGAGCCTGGCGCTGACGGCCGAGAGCGCGATGACGGCCGACCGTTTCGGCGGCCTGTCGCCGGATGGTCGGTGCTACACCTTCGACGCCCGCGCCAACGGTTACGTGCGGGGCGAGGGCGGCGCGGCGGTCGTGCTCAAGCCGCTGGAGCGCGCGCTGGCCGATGGCGATCCGGTGCTGTGCGTGGTGCGCGGCGGCGCGGTGAACAACGACGGTGGCGGCGGCGGGCTGACCGTGCCGCACCAGGTCGCGCAGGAAGAGGTGTTGCGCCTGGCCTACCGCGACGCCCGCGTCAACCCGGACGAGGTCCAGTACGTCGAACTGCACGGCACCGGCACCCGGGTCGGAGATCCGATCGAGGCGGCGGCGCTGGGCGCGGTGTTCGGTACCGGCTCGCGGCGGGACACGCTGCCCGTCGGGTCGGCCAAGACCAACGTCGGGCACACCGAGGGCGCGGCGGGGATCGTCGGCCTGGTCAAGACCGTGCTGGCGATTCGGCACCGAGAGCTGCCGCCCAGCCTCAACCACGAGACGCCGAACCCGGACATCCCGCTCGCCGAACTGCGCCTGCGGGTACAGACCGAGCGGGGCCCGTGGCCGCACCCGGACCGGCCGCTGGTCGCCGGGGTCAGCGCGTTCGGCATGGGCGGCACGAACTGCCACCTGGTCCTCGCCGAGGCGCCTGCCGCCGACGAGAGCGTCGACCGCGCCGGGAACGGTCCGCGTTTCCCTGAGCGCGGGGGCCAGGAGGAGCGGATCGTCCCCCTGCCCTGGGTGCTGTCCGCGCGGGATGGCGCCGCGCTGCGCGACCAGGCCCGGGCGTTGCGCACGCACCTCGCCGACCGCCCAGGCGACCGGGCCGTCGACATCGGGCACACCC
>JALZNB010000226.1 GCA_030857905.1 Actinomycetota bacterium | reverse complement strand
GCTCTGTCTCACCGTGGCACCGCTGATGGCAGGAGGTGTCGAAAGCCGGATCGCGGTCGGGGACGCCCCGCCAGTTCCTCGTTCACTCACCCTGGCATCGGTCCTCACGGAGGATGGTTTCCTGATGTTGCGCTACCGGCGGGAGCGGCAACCTCGGTGAGGATCGAGAACGCGCTCTCCGACGAGCACGTGCGCGCCGACCACATAGGAGTCCCGGTACCGCCCATGTCACCGCGACCGACGTGACCTATCACCCAGACAGGTGACCTTGCGGGACATCTCGGCCCGAGGTGGCATCTGAACTCGTGCGGCACCACAACCGGCAGCATGATCGGCGGTGCCGCACAGAGATTCCCTTCGGAAGGAGTTGCCGAGCAATGGCACAGGCACAGAGCCCCATCAAGACCGAGTCGACCGCCACCACGCCAGCCACCCGGGTCGGCGGATCGCCCGCCCGACTGGGTGACGAGCAGTCGCAGGGCAAGACCACGATCGCCTCCAACGTGGTGCAGAAGATCGCGGGCATGGCCGCCCGCGAGGTCTCCGGCGTGTTCGCCATGGGCGGCGGGGTCTCCCGCGCGTTCGGCGCCATCCGCGAGCGCATCCCCGGCGCGGGCACGGTGTCCACCTCAGGGGTGTCCGTCGAGGTCGGCGAGAAGCAGGCCGCGATCGACCTCGACATCGTCGTGGAGTACGGCGCGGGCATCGTGGAACTGGCCCGCGCGGTTCGGCGCAACGTGATCAACGCCGTCGAGCGGATGACCGGCCTTGAGGTGATCGAGGTCAACATCGCGGTGAACGACATCCATCTACCGGACGAGAACGGCGACTCCGAAGAGTCGAACACGCAGTCCCGAGTGGAGTGAGCCCGGTGACCCAGGGTTCCCGTCCTGGCGAGCTGGCCGAGCACATCGGCGTGGCGGTGCTGGGCCACCCGGCCGTCCTGCGGTTGGACGCCGGTGCGTTCGGCACCGTCGCCACGCTGCTGCCCGGCAAGCGGGTCGTCGGTGTCCAGGTCGTCGCCGCCGAGCCACCGGCCACCACGACGATTTCCGCTGTCGAGGTTTCCGTCGTCCTCGCGTTCGGCAGCCCCATCCCGGACGTGACCGACCAGTTGCGTGACCGGGTCCGCGCGCTGGCCGGTGCGGTCCGGGTCGACATTCACGTCAGCGACATGGACACGTCGTGACCGATGGGCCCGACCGGGCCGGGTTCCGCGAGTTCGTCCGCCGCGCGCACCCGGACCGCGGCGGTGACCACGACGAGTTCGTCGCGGGGCTCGCCGCGCGCCGACCGGCACCGCGGGAGGACTCCCGTTACGACGCTCCCGTCGTCGGTGTGCCCGGCGTGCGCGGGATGGGGCGGGTGGTGCGCGGACTGCGACGTTGGCGGGAGCGCAGGTCCAGACCACCCCGGGTCGAGTGAGCACCATCCACATCGGACAGCCAGACACCGTGCCAGAACAAGTGCAACGAGGAGTCATCCACGATGAACGCGACCCAGACCGGCCTCCTCGCCGGTCTCGTCCTCGGCCTCGCGGCCACCCAGGGCTTCATCGCCTTCCTGATCACCCTCGCCATCGGCTTCGTCGGCCTCGTCGTCGGCCGGATGCTCGACGGTGAGCTCGACCTGTCCGACGTGTTCGGTGGCCGGGGCAAAGACCGGTGACCGAACTCGCCGAGCGCGCGCCCGCCGAGGAGCGGGGCACGCTGCGGATCGACCCGACGGTGGTGCGCAAGATCGCCGAGCGGGCCGCGGACGAGACGCCGGGGACCACCAGGGTCGAGCGCAGGATCGCCGGTCTCGATGTCGGCTCGCACGGGTCGTCGGCGACGGTCACCGGCGACGGCGACCGGGTCATGCTGCGCATGGACCTCGCGCTGAACTACCCGGCCCCGGTGCACGGCATCGTCGCCGACGTCCGGGCGAGAGTGACCGAGCAGGTCGAGCGCCTCACCTCGTACCGGGTGCGCGGGGTAGAGATCACCGTGTCCGCGCTGCGGCCGGACATTCGCCCACGAGTGGAGTGAGCCCGTGCGTGTCTTCGTAAGAATCCTGAGCCTGCTGCTGGGCATCGCCCTCGCGGCGGCGGGTGTGCTGCTCGCCCTTGAGGTGGCGTGGGCGTGGGCCCAGCCCGGGAGCGGGTCGCTGCTGGTCCCGTGGAACGACTGGCGGGCGCGGTTGGCGGACCTGAACTGGGAGAGCACGTCGGTGCGGATCGTCGCGGCGATCACCGCCGCGGTCGGCCTGATCCTGTTGCTGATGGCGTTCTCCGCGCGCACGCGCGACATCTCGCTGCGTGACCCGGGACCGGGGATCACCGTGCGCACCTCACCGAGGTCGTTGGCCCGCATCGTCGGCAGTCGGGTCCGCGCCGAGGACAACGTCTCTGCGGCCTCGGTCACCGCGACGGCCAAACACGTCCGCGTGCGGGCGACGAGCAGGCTGGCCACCGAGGCGCAGTTGCGGCCGAGGCTGCTCGACGTCGTCCGTGAGACCCTCGACGACCTGCCGCTCGCCCGCGCGCCCAAGGTCACGGTGGTCGTCGACTCGCCAAAGGACCGCTCATGAGATCCCCGTCCGTGTCCGCGCTCGCCCGCTCGTACCGCGCCGAGCGGCTGTTGACCGGCTTCCTCGGTCTGCTCGCCCTGGTGGCGGGTGCGGCTGCACTGGTGGTGGGCTTCGGCCTGCTCGGCACGTTTCGCGCGACGCGACCGGTGCTCGACCCGATCGCGGTCGACACGCTGGTCCGATGGCAACTGCTGTCCCGGATCGCGGCCATCGTCCTCGGGGTGCTCCTGCTGATCGGGGGCCTGATGCTGGCGCTGCGCGCGTTGCGTCCGGAACACCATCCCGACGTGACGCTCGACCGCACCTCCGGCAACGAGACCACGGTGACTTCCTCGGCGATCGCCGAGGCGATCGCGGTCGCCGCCGAGCAGGTCGATGGCGTCGACCGGGCCAAGGCGACCATGGTCGGCGACGACGAGGAGCCCGCGCTGCGGTTGAGTCTGTGGTTGCGCCAGGGCAGCAACGTCAAGGATGTCTGGCAGGAACTGGACACCACGGTGTTGCGTCGGGCACGCGAGTCGTTGGGCGTGAACACGCTGCCGACCGCCGTCCGATTGGAACTCGGCGCGGCCCAGAAGCAACGGGTCCGGTAAGAACGGGTCTGATCAGGCAGTATGGGCTCATGGCGCTTCCGCTGACCCCGCCGGTCCAACCGATGCTGGCCAAACCGGCCGCGTCCATCCCGGACGACGCGGGCCTGGTGTTCGAACCCAAGTGGGACGGTTTCCGTTGCCTGGTCTTCCGCGACGGCGATGAGATCACGCTGCAATCACGGTCGGGCAAACCGCTCAACAGATACTTCCCCGAGGCGGCCGCCGCGCTGTCGGCCGCACTGCCGGAGCGGGTCGTACTCGATGGCGAGTTGGTGGTCGACATCGACGGAAGACTCGACTTCGACAAGCTCGCCGAGCGCATCCACCCGGCGGCCAGCCGGGTCAACCTGTTGGCGGAGCAGACGCCATCGCGGTTCATCGCCTTCGACATCCTCGCCCTCGGCGACGACGTCCTCCTGGAAACGTCAGCCGTGGCCCGTCGCCGAGTGTTGGAAAGCGCGTTCACTCCCACCGACTCGGTGCACCTGACACCCGCGACCACGGACGCCGACCTGGCCCGACAGTGGTTCACGATCTTCGAGGGCGCCGGACTCGACGGTGTCATGGGCAAACCGGACGGCCCGTACACGCCGAACAAGCGGACCATGCTGAAGTTCAAGCACTCCCGCACCGCCGATTGTGTGGTCGCGGGCCTGCGCTGGCACAAGGACACTGTTCCCGGCGAGGCCGTCGGCTCACTGATGCTCGGCATCTACGACGACAACGGCGGCCTCAACCACGTGGGCGTCGTCGGCTCGTTCTCGGTGGTGCGGCGGCGGGAACTGGCCGTGGAACTGGCCGAGCTGATCCCGGGTGGCCCGGAGAACCACCCGTGGGTCAAGGGGGACGCGACCGAGGGCCAACGAATGCCCGGCGCGATCAGCCGCTGGCGCACCACCGAACAACCGTGGGTGCCACTGCGTTTGGAACGCGTGGTCGAGGTCGCCTACGAACACACGGAGGGCGGCTACCCGAGCCGTTTCCGGCACACGGCCCAGTTCCGCCACTGGCGTCCCGACCGCGAACCCGCATCCTGCACCTATCAGCAACTTGAGGAACCGGCTCGCTACGACCTGGAGTCGGTCCTGCGTGGCGAGGTCAAGGCGAAGGACCCACTCGACTAGGGACTCGCGCGTGCGGTGCGGGTCGCGCCCGCGGACGCGGCGACCACGCAGCAGATGGCGATCCATTGCAACGGTCGCAGGGCTTCGTGCAGGACGATCAGTCCCGCCAGTGCCGCGACGGCGGGTTCCATGCTCATCAACACCCCGAACACCCGAGGCGGGATGCGTCGCAACGCCTCCAGTTCGAGCGAATACGGGATCACCGACGACAGCAGCGCCACACCGACCCCGAGCAGCAGCACCGATGGCGACAGCAGCGCCGAGCCCGCGTCCGCGATCCCGAACGGAGTCGCGATCGCGCCCGCGACCACCATCGCGAGCGCCAGTCCCCCACCATCGGAGGTCCGGCTGCCGAGAGCGGCACTGAGCAGGATGTACGCGGCCCAGCACGCACCGGCCGCCAACGCCAGCAGCAGGCCGGTGATGGACACGCTCCCACCGGTCTTGGCCAGCAGAACCACGCCGCCCGCGGCCAGGAGCGCCCACAGTCCGTCGATCCAGCGGCGCGAACCGAAGATGGCGACCGCGAGCGGGCCGAGGAATTCCACGGTGACCGCGATGCCGAGCGGGATGCGTTCCAGTGCCAGGTAGAAGCACATGTTCATCGTGGCGAGCACGGCGCCGTAGCCCAGGACGACCGGCACGGTCCGCTTGTCCAGCCGCAGCGACGGCCGCCAGATCGCCACCAGGATGAGCGCGGCGAACACCAGTCGCATGGTGACCACGCCCGTGGCTCCCGCGGTCGCGAAGAGCTGCTTGGCCACGGCCGCGCCGACCTGGACGCTGACGATGCCGATCAGCACCTGCATCGTGGGCGGGACGGCACCGATCATGCGTGGTGCCGCGGTGCCCAGCCACGACAACGACGAGCGTCCGGCGCGCTCCACGTGTGCCACGACCACGGTCGCCCCCTCCTGCCGCGAGTCATCCTATGTCTGGCGCTCACCAGGGTCTCACCTGCGGGGTGACAAGCTCGTCGGTGTTTCACCACGTGGTCGATGCGAGGGGCGGCGCAGCAGTGAGGGTCGGACGCGGGGCCTGGTTGGTGCCGGTCGCCCTGCTCGCCGCGTGCACCGCCGGACCGTCGGACCGGCCCGCGGTCGTGGTCAACGACGGCGGTGGCAACGCCCCGCCCTCGCGGACGGACACCGGTCCGGTACCGGTCCCACCGCTCGGTTCGCCGGAGAAGGCGACGGCCAGATGGGCCACCTGCAATCCCGAGCTGAGCGCGCGTGTGACGCCGCCCGCGTGGCTCCAGGTCTCTTGCGCCCGAATCAACGGAGTGCTTGACAGCCCGTACGCGCCCGGCCGGGGGGCGCTGCGGATGCAGGTTCTGCGCGCGGGCACCGGGCCGGTGCCGATCGTGGTGGTCAACGACATCGATGGACTGCCGGGCACCGTCTACGCCGCGCGACTCGCCGCGACACTGCCGCGGGAGTTCCTGACCACGTTCTCGCTCATCGGCCTCGACCGCAGGGGCACTGGCTTCACCGATCCCGTGCACTGCGTTCCCGAGGACGTGCGGTCGGAGATCGTGGACGCCGACCCGAGGGAACTCGACGTCGAACGCTGGGTCGACAGCGCGCGGACGGCGGGCCAGCAGTGCGCCATCGAGTTGGAGTCGCAACTGCCCGCGCTCGACACCCCGCGCACGGCCGCCGACCTGGACACGATCCGGGGCGCGCTGGGCATGTCGCACCTGCACGCGATCGGCCACGGCGAGGGATCGCGGGTGCTCTCGGTCTACGCCGAGCGCTACCCGGGCCACGTCGGGCGAATGGTGCTCGACGGCGTCCCGGATCCGAACCAGGACGCCACCGTGGTCGGCGAGAGCGTGTCGGGCGGCGCGGAGGCGACCTTCACCGCGTTCGCGACCGAGTGCGCCGCGCGCGGCTGCGAACTGGGCGCGGGCGCGTCCCAGGCGCTGGCCGATGTCCTCGCGAGTGCGGCGAGCACGCCCATGGTGACCTCGGACGATCTTGAGCTGAACGTGGGCGTCGTCCTGCGCGCGGTCCTCGCGGGCCTCAGCGACCGCACCTCGTGGCCCGCGCTGTCCAAGGCGATCGCGGACGCGCGCAGCGGCGTACCCGATGGGCTGGCCGCGTTCGCGGCGCCGATCGTGCGCGACAGCGAGGAAATGCCCGCCACCTTCGACAGTGTTCTCGTGACTCGTTGCAACGACACCAAGACTCGACTCTCGACAGACCAGCTCACCGCGGCCGCGAAGAACTGGCACGAGCGGTTTCCCCTGTTCGGCGCGCTGATGTCGCAGTGGCTCGCGGTGTGCGGGCCGTGGCCGGTGCCGACCGAGCCGCCGGTGCGGCCGATCGCGGCCAAAGCCCCGCCGATCGTCGTCGTCGGCACCGCGACCGACCCGGTGACACCGTTGGTGGGCACCGAGAACGCGGCGCAACTGCTGGCCTCGGCCGTGTTGGTGTCCTGGCAGGGAGCGGGTCACGGCGCCATCGGGGTCTCGCCCTGTGCCACGGACGCGGCCTTGGCCTTCATGACCGACGGCAAGGTGCCCCGCGACAAGACCATCTGTCCGCCCTGACATCGACCCGGTCGGGCGACACCCGTTAGTTCGACACTGGATGCCGTGGGCGTGGACGCGGCCTACGTTTAATCGTGATGAGTGCCCGGTACCTGTGGTGGCGCAGTTGCTACGACGGTGTCCTCCACGCTTTCCCGGTCGCGCCGGGGGCCCGGCTGGCACACCAGCACTATCGCGCGTCCTGCACGCACGCCGCCCCACCCGATCTGACCGACGGACGGGACACCGCGCCGCGCTGCGCGGTGTGCGTGTTGATC
>JALZNB010000210.1 GCA_030857905.1 Actinomycetota bacterium | reverse complement strand
TCGCCGAGCAGCGCGCCGATCGAGGCGTCGCGCGAGGCGATGGCACCGACCTGGGCGATGTTGTCGCGGCCCTTGACCGGGGTCGCCTTGGCCTTGAGGGCCTCGACGACGGCGTCGGACGCGGCCTGCAGGCCCTTGCCGATCGCGGTCGGGTTGGCCCCCGCCGCCACGTTGCGCAGGCCGACGCGCACGAGCGCCTGGGCGAGCACGGTGGCCGTGGTGGTGCCGTCACCGGCGACATCGTTGGTCTTGGTGGCGACGTTCTTGGCGAGCTGCGCCCCGAGGTTCTCGAACGAGTCCTCGAGGTCGATCTCGCGGGCGATGGTCACACCGTCGTTGGTGACGGTGGGTCCACCGAACTTCTTGGCGAGCACGACGTGGCGCCCGCGCGGGCCGAGGGTGACCTTGACCGTGTCGGCGAGCTTGTTCACCCCGCGCTCAAGGGCCCGACGAGCGTCCTCGTCGAAACTGATCTGCTTGGGCATTGACTACCTCTCCTATGCAAACGAACGCCCCGGATGCCCCGAGGGGCCGCCGGGGCGATCGCTGGTCTACTGGTCGTCTTTAGTTGACAACGGCCAGCACGTCGCGGGCGGAGAGGATGAGGTACTCCTCGCCGTTGTACTTGACCTCAGTGCCGCCGTACTTGGAGTAGATGACGACGTCACCGACAGCCACGTCCACGGGGACGCGGTTGCCCTTGTCGTCGATACGTCCGGGGCCGACCGCCAGGACCTTGCCCTCCTGGGGCTTCTCCTTGGCGGTGTCCGGGATTACCAGGCCAGATGCAGTCGTGGCCTCGGCTTCGCTCGCCTGGACGACAATCTTGTCCTCGAGCGGCTTGATGTTGACGCTCACCGCTGTGACCTCCACGGGTCGTCGAAAGCGTTGGCAGGTACCTAACTGACGGCTCCTGCCACCCCGCCGTCGCGGGAGTCGGGGCGGTACTGGGGCCGTACAGCTAGCACTCTACCCATGCGACTGCTAAGCCCGCAACGACCCCCGTCTGTGGCGTGGATCGACTCCTTGACCAGCGCTTATAGACTGGGGAGGTGATCAAGGTGCGAATGGGTCGAGTGGCGGACTTCGCCCGGGCGCAGGCGATCGAGGTCGCGGCGGGCGAGGTGTTTCGCGATGTGGGGTTGGGGTTCGTCGCGGACATGCCGCCGCCGGGGGTGGACGTGTTGGCGGGGTTCGCGGCGGGCGGGCGGTTCTGGGTCGCCGAGGAGGAGCGAACGTGGGCTTACCTGCTGGCGGAGGTTGTGGATGGGTGTGCGCATATCGCGCAGGTGACAGTGCACCCGGCGCAGCGGGGCAGGCGGTTGGGGAGTTCGCTCGTTGACCACCTGGACGGGTGGGCGGCAGCGCGGGGGCTTGCCGCGTTGACGTTGACCACCTACCGGGACGTGCCGTGGAACGGGCCGTACTACGAGCGGATCGGGTTCCGGGTGATCGAGCCGACGCCGGGGTTGGCCGCGGTTGTCGCCGATGAGGCGCGGATCGGGCTCGATCCCGACGCCCGGGTTTGTATGCGGCGGGAACTCAGTTGACGGTTGACGGCCGCGTGGTCGAGAGGGCGTCCAGGGCGGCGTCCCAGCCCAGGCGGACCGCCCTGGCCAGCAGGGCCGTATCGCGGGCGAGGCGGGAGACCGGTGGAGCGTTCTCCGGCGGGTGAATCTGCAGGATCGACGGGTGGTTCGCCAGGTGTTCGTGGTCGGCGGCGCTGAGAGTGTGGCGGGCCGCCCAGGCGGTCAGGGCACCGGGCGCGACGCGGCGGAGGTAGCGGGAGACCACTGTGGACTCGAATCGCGACGGCCGGGCGGCCACCTCGTCCGCCCGTCGGGTGCGCAGGACGAGAACGTGTGTCGCGCCGTCGGCGACGGCTGTGCGGTACGGGATCGGCTCGGCGAGGCCCGCGTCGATCCAGCGTCGTCCGCCCAGCTCGACCGGGCCGCCCGCGAGCAGTGGCAGGCCGGTTGACGCGCGCAGGGCGAGTTGCAAGGTCGGCTGGTCGCGCACGAACGGACGCAGGTCGACGGAGGCGCCGGTCGCCGTGTCGGTGGCGAGCGGATGGAATGTGGTGCGGTTGGCGAGGATGGCGGCGAAGTCCATGGGCGCGGCCTCGTAGACCGCGTGCACCAAGTGCTTGGTGTCGACGACCGGTCCACGCCGCAACGCGCGCCACGGATTTGTCACGCGGCGCATGATTTCCGGGTCCGACCAGCCACGCACGCCGAGATTCGCGGCCTGCCCGGCCAGGAGCCAGGCTCCGTTGAGCGCCCCGGCGGACGCGCCGTAGACGGCGTCGAAGCAGCCCGACAAGCCGAGGTCCTCGATGGCCGCGGCCATGCCGCCGGAGTAGGCGCCCCGGCTGCCGCCACCCTCGATGGCCAGCGCGAACCGGTGGTCGTCGGTGGCGCCGGTCGAGCGGGCGCGGATCAGTTCGAGGACGGGGTGCACAGCTCGAACGTAGCCCGGATGCCACCAACGCTCATCCGGAAGCGGTGCCCAGGTCAACGATCCAGGCGAGCGGGGACGACAGCTTTCGAGGATGATTTCCCCACCCTGGCCCGCCATGTGCGAACCGGACAAGCGACCGAACCCCTAATTCAGTCCAAAAGCGACGCATTGCGAAGAAATTGCGAAAATAATTGACGGGACCACCTCCCGGCAGCGAGAGTGAACGCTGTCGATAACCCTGCACCGGGAGGCCGTCCACGTGTCCCGATCCCTGGCCCTCGCTTTCGCGGCCATCACCCTGGCGAGTACGGCGATTCCGGTCGCCACCGCCGCACCGGCACAAGATCAACGGCAGCGTGCGTTCACCGCTGCGGCCGCGGAATTCGGCATCCCCGAACGGGTCCTCCTCGGTGTGTCATACCTGGAATCCCGCTGGGACGTCCACGGTGGCTCACCGAGCACATCGGCGGGCTACGGCCCGATGCACCTGACCGACGTCGTCACGGCGAACGCGGGCGGCAGCCACCACGACGAGGGCTCGGAGGACCCGCGCGGCGACACGTCCCGCCCGGTGCTCACCCCCAAGCCGGGTGAACAGGACTTCAGCGCGCCGTCGTTGCGCACAATCGAGCTGGCATCGTCGCTCACCGGCGTCGACACCGCCACGCTGCGGTCGAACCCGGCAGCCAACATCCGGGGCGGCGCGGCACTGCTCGCCCGTTACCAAGCTGAAGTCGGCAAGCCGAGCGACAACCCGGCCGACTGGTACGGCGCTGTGGCGCGCTACAGCGGCTCCACCACCGAAGGCGCGGCGAAAGCGTTCGCCAACGAGGTCTTCTCGGTACTGCGCACCGGCGTCAACCGCACCACCGACGACGGCCACCACGTCCGGCTGGCCCCGACTCCCGACCTCGCGCCGGACACCTCGACGCTGTCGCGGCTCGCACTGAAGCCGACCAGCCCTACCGCGGCCGAATGCCCTAGCGACATCAGCTGCGAGTGGCTACCCGCGCCGTACCAGCAGCTCCCCGACGGCGACTACGGCAATCACGACCAGGCGAACCGGCCCACCAGCCAAAAGATCAACTACATCGTCATCCACGACACCGAGGCGACCTGGGCCACCACCCTGCGGCTGGTGAACGACCCGACCTACGTGAGCTGGCACTACTCGCTGCGCAGTTCGGACGGCCACATCGCGCAACACGTGTCGACCAACGACGTCGCCTGGCACGCGGGCAACTGGTATGTCAACTCCAAGGCGATCGGCCTCGAACACGAAGGCTTCGCCGCGCAGGGCACCTGGTACACCGAGGCGATGTACCGCACGTCGTCGAAACTGGTGAAGTACCTGGCCGCGGCATACAACGTCCCGCTGGACCGCGCGCACATCATCGGCCACGACAACATCCCCGGCGTGACTCCGGACAGGGTTCGCGGCATGCACTGGGACCCGGGTCCCTACTGGGATTGGGCGCGGTACTTCGACCTGCTCGGCGCACCGCTGTCGGCCACCGGCACTACGAGGTCCCAGATGGTGATGGTCAGGCCGAACTACGCGACCAACAAGCCCGCCTTCACCGGCTGCGACACGAGCAACCCGGCGGCACTGTGCCCGTCGCGCAGCTCCAGTTCGGTCGTGTTGCGCAGCGAACCCCGCGATGACGCGCCGCTGCTGTTCGACCCGGGCCTGCACCCGGACGGCTCGCGCTCGACCATGCGCGTCTCCGACCTCGGCAGCCGTGTCGAATCCGGCCAGAAGTTCGCCGTCGCCCAACGCAGCGGCGCCTGGACCGCCATCTGGTACCTGGGCCAGCGCGGCTGGCTGCGGACCGCCGACACGGTCACCACAACCGGCACACTGGTGACGCCGAAGACCGGCCTGGCAACCATTCCGGTGTACGGGCGGGCTTACCCGGAAGCCTCGGCCTATCCGGCAGGTGTGCCGGTGCAGGCGCTGGCCCCGTTGCAGTACACGCTATCGGCGGGCCAGACTTACTCGCTCGGGCTGTCCACCTTGTCGGAGTACTACTGGGCCACCACCTTCGACGCCTCCAACCACGTGGTCGTGCGCGGCGAGAAGTACCACCAGATCCAGTTCGGCCACCGCCTGTTCTACGTGAAGGCGAGTGACGTACTGCTGACCAGCAGGCGCTAACGCAGTTCGACGGCGACCTCGACCGTGCCCCGCACCAGGGCAGGGTCGGGGTCGCCGCTCGTCGTGGCCGCTTCGGCGATGACCAGACGTTTACCGTCGTCTCTCGACTTGTAGGGCTCACCGGTGAAACGAACACCCTGGCTCTTCAGGGCATCGAACCCGACCGGCTTGACGTTGCCGGTGCCGTCCTTGTCCGCCAACACCTTGAGGCGGTCGACCGCCTGTCTGTCGTACATGGTGACCCAGGAAACCGACACGACGAAGGAATTCCCTTGTTCGTCGGCGAAGGTGAAAAACGCGCGATCCAGAGATTTGCACGGAGTACGGGAGAAGAAATCCCGGACTTGACCGTATGAGTTGACGGCACAGTCGAGCGCGTTGTCGGTCGCCTTCTTCACCGACCGCAGACTCATCCGCCGCCATGCCTCGTCCGGCCTGCCCTTCCGGGCCGACTCCTTGCCGCTTTTCACCCGCCCGGACAGACTGCCCAGCGATTCGACGGCTGTGCCCGAACCCGCACTCAATCCGCCGAGGCCGCCAACACCGCTCGCGCCGATCACCAACGCACCACCCACGGCCAACGCCGTGATCCCACCCTTGCCCTTCGGTCTGTCGTCCCCGAACGGTCTTGGCGTGCCATTCACCGTACGCACCATGTCGCCCCCTCATGTCCTCGATCGAGGACCGAGTCTGGCTCCCCAGGGTGGGCGTAGGCTCGGAACGATGCGACGCCACTCGATTGAGTGAAATTCGCCGACTTCATTCCGTTACGGCCAACAGTTTCCTAAACGGACACTGTGCTCACCGGCAACGCCGGGTTGGCCGACAAATCCAAAGAGGACGGTCGCACTCCGGCGGCGACCAGGTGTGCGCCCAATGCCGCCATCATCGCGCCGTTGTCGGTGCACAGACGGGGGCGGGGCACACGCAGTTCGATTCCCGCCGCCGCGCAACGGTCCGCCGCGAGGATCTTCAAACGGGAATTGGCCGCCACGCCACCGGAAATCACCATCGTGCCGATACCGAGTTCGGTCGCGGCACGAACGGCCTTCGCGGTGAGTACGTCGGCGACCGCTTCCTGGAATGACGCCGACACGTCGTCGACCGGCACGTCCTCGCCATCGCGTTCGCGGGCCTCGACCCAGCGGGCGACGGCGGTTTTCAGGCCGGAGAAGGAGAAGTCGAACCTGGCGTCGCGCGGGCCGGTCAGGCCGCGAGGGAACGCGATGGCCGAAGGGTTTCCGCGCTGTGCGGCCTTGTCGATCGGTGGGCCGCCCGGGTAGGGCAGGCCGATCACGCGGGCGACCTTGTCGTAGGCCTCACCCGCCGCGTCGTCGATGGTCGAGCCGATTTCGGTGATCTTCCCCGCCACATCGTCCACCCGCAACAGTTGCGTGTGGCCGCCGGAGACCAACAGCGCCAGGGTGGGCGACGGCAGCGGGCCGTGGTCCAGCGTGTCCGCGGCGACGTGGCCCGCGAGATGGTTGGCACCGTAGAGCGGGACACCGAGTGCCATCGCGTACGCCTTCGCGGCGGACACGCCCACCAACAGTGCGCCGGACAGGCCCGGTCCACACGTGACAGTGATCGCGTCCACATCGGACAGTCCGATGTCGGCGACTTCGAGCGCCCGGCGCATGGTGGGCACCATCGCTTCAAGATGTGCGCGGCTGGCGACTTCCGGCACCACACCGCCGAAGCGGACGTGCTGCTCCACGCTGGATGCCACCTCGTCGGCGAGCAGTTCCAGTCCGCCGTCACGGCCGAGGCGGACGATGCCGACACCGGTCTCGTCGCAGGAACTCTCGATGCCTAGAACGATGGTCACGTGATCTCCTCGACCGCGCGCGCGGGGCGGGCCATGGTGTAAGCGTCCGCACCGGACGGCTGGTAGTAGCGGCGACGCACGTTGATCTGGGCGAAACCGTGCGCCGCGTAGAGCCCGATGGCGGCCTCGTTGTCGGTGCGCACCTCAAGGAACACCTGCGCGGCGGCCTCGTCGGCGCGGTCGAGCAGCGCGCCCAACAGCATCTTGCCGACGCCCTTGCCTTGCCACACCGGGTCGACGCCGATGGTGTGGACGTTGGCTTCCTGGTCGTGGGCGGGCCCGACGAGCGACAGACCGGCGTAGCCGATCAACAGCTCGCCGACGTACGCGCCGACGTAGTAGTGACCACAGTCAAGCTCGGATGCGAACGCCGACTCACTCCACGGGTCCTCCCCCGCGAAGAGAGCAGCCTCCAGGTCCGCGCAGCGACGCAGATCCACGCGCCGCAGCGGGGCGAGTCGAACCGTCATGCCCGGCTCACTCGCTTGCGGGCGCCGGGCTCGACGGCGTCGGGCCTACGCAGGTACAGCGGGGTCAGCGCGGCTGGTTCGGCGCGGGCAAGCAGGTCAGGCAGAGCGGCGGTGACCAGGCCGAACGGGCTGGGATGTTCGGGGACGATCACCGGCAGGCCAAGCACCGACTCGTAGAGACGCGCGCCATACCCCGCCGCCTGACCGACGCCCAGGTCGTCCAGCAACGCGGCCAGCTCGGCTGGTGGGTTGACAGCCGGGTCTGTGACGCGGCCACCGTCGTAGGCCGCCCAGTAGACCTCGCGGCGACGCGCGTCGGTGACCACAAGGACCGGCCCGTCGACCTCGGCCGCGATCGCGTCGAGGGAACACACTGGATAGACCGGCCGGTCGAGAGCGTGTCCCAGAGCGGCGGCGGTCACCATGCCCGCGCGCAAGCCGGTGAACGGACCCGGCCCCACGCCGCATACGAGCGCGTCCACCTCAGGC
>JALZNB010000475.1 GCA_030857905.1 Actinomycetota bacterium | reverse complement strand
GCCACGGGCGTTCGCGGATCTGCTGCCCGAGCGGCTCGGGGTCGGCTCGTCGCGCGAGGAGCTGCGCACACCGGTGGGCTTCGCCGAAGGCGAGCCGGTCGAGGTGGTCCTCGGCGACGCCACCCCGCACGCGCTGGTCGCGGGCCCCAGCGGATCGGGCAAGACCAACTTCCTGTACGCGCTTCTCGGTGGCCTGGCCGCCCGCTATCCACCGTCGGAGTTGGAGCTGTACCTGCTCGACTTCAAGGAAGGCGTGTCCTTCGCCGGCCTCACCCCCGGCCGCAAGGACCCGACATGGCTGCCGCAGGCGCGGCTGGTCGGCGTGAACGTCAACACCGACCGTGAGTTCGGGTTGGCGCTGCTGCGTTTCCTGGCCGAAGAGCTCGCCCGCCGCGCGGACGCGGCGAAGCGCCAGGAGGTCACCAAGCTCGCCGACCTGCGCGACGCCGACCCGGACGGGCACTGGCCGCGAATCGTGGCGGTGATCGACGAGTTCCAGGCCCTCTTCGGCGCCAGGGACCAGATCACCCAGCAGGCGGCGAGCCTGCTGGAGGATGTGGCGCGACGCGGTCGGTCCCAGGGTATCCACCTGGTGTTGGCCAGCCAGGACATCGCCGGTATCGAGGCGTTCTGGGGCAAACCGGCGGTATACGACCAATGCACGCTGCGCATCGCCATGCCCAAGGCGAAACGAGTGCTCGCCCAGGACAACAACGCCGCGGTGAGCCTCCCGCGGTGGCACGCCGTGCTGAACCACGAATCCGGTGTGGCACACGGGAATGAGGCCGCCCACATCCCCGACGCGTCCAGCCGGGGCACCTTCGACGCGTTGCAACGATCCCTGTGGGAATGCCTCTCGTCACCGGTCCCCCGCCTGTTCGACGGTAGTCACCAGCCATCGCTGCTCGACGCCACCGACTATGCCGCGCCGACCAGGCCACTGCTCGGCCAGATCATCGACGTCGCCGACCGATCGGCCGGACTGCGCCTCGATCCGGTACCCGGCCGCAACCTGGCGGTGATCGGCACCGCGGCGGCGGACGCACTGTCCATAATGGAGAGTGCCGCGCTGTCGCTGTCCCGAATGCACGCGCCGGGAACGTGTTCGTTCAGCGTGTGGTGCCCGGTCCAGGCGTTGTCGGATCGAGCGAGCGCACTGGCGCGGGTATTGGCCGCGGCGGGGCACCCGGTGGATCTGCGCACGGGCGAGGACATCGCGACGCTGACCGAGGACCGGGCGGAACAACCGCACTACGTGCTCTTCTTCGCGGTCGACGCGGCCCATCAGTGGCTGGAGCGCAAGGAGACACCCGGGACACCGAGCGGCCTCGACCGACTACGGGCGTTGCTGAAGAACGGTCCCGCGCACCACGTTCACACGATCGGCTGGTGGCGAGGGGTGGGTCGGTTGAAGGACACACTCGGGTTCACCGGCGCCGACGACATCGGCGCGTGGGTGGCGCTGGACGTCCAGGGCTCCGAACTCAACACCCTCGCCGCGGGGAACCTGCTCGACTGGTCGCCTCGACCCCATCGGGCGATCTTCTTCGACCGTTCCACGCACAGTCGCCCGGACGTGCTGATCCCGTTCGACACGACGACCGCATTGGACGTGACGTGACCGACCCGGTGGCGAGATACAAGGCGTTGCTCGACACCGCCCACCAGGCCGCGCGCAGGCATCAGGAACACGAACGTCGGCGAGCGGTCGAGCTGGTCGGCGAGATGATCGCCGCCGACAAGGAGATCACCGCGGCCACCGAGAAGGAGAAGAAGGTCACCGCGGAGATCAACGAGTGGTGGCGCCAGGTGTCCGGCCCCTTGGCCGGGATGAACTGGTTTCCGGCGCAGCCCCGGTTGGCCCCCGATCCCACGGCGGATCCGAATCAGTTGCGGGAATACCTCGCCGAGGTGGAGCCCGCCACCAGGGTGTTCACCTCGGCATTGCGACGTGCCGCGTGGCCGCGAAAGCTGTAGGCGACCCACACCAGCACGGAACCGGACGCGCGTTCCCCTCCCTTCCTCATCAGGCGATCAACGCGAGGAAGGGCCGCCGAATTCAGCGCGGCACCCGGAGTTCGTCGTCGGGTTCGCTGATCACCAGGTCCGCGGGCCAGTACCGCCCCACCAGCGCCTGGAATGCCGAATCGGCCTCGTCGTCCAGATATCCCCACGGAAGCCCGGTGAGTCGATCCCGCATCCCCACCAGATGCACCAGCGCCCGATCGCCCTCGCCCGCGAGCCCGAAGGCCGCGGCGAAGTTGTTGTGCGCGGCGATGCTCCGCACGTGGGGCGACTCCCCGATCAGCCACTTGTCGGCCGCGGCGGCGATCGTGGGAAGCAGTCCTCCGAACAGTTCACGCCGATGCCTCGACACGTCGTCGACGTCCCGGCTTTCCATCAGGTACAGCTCGAAGGCGGCCATCGGGACCAACGCCGTGAGCGGGTCCCCGGCCGGTGCCGCGGCCACCGAGTCGTGGGCGAAGGCGAACATCTCCTCATGGGAGCCGCCCCACTCGCGGGCCAGGACGTGCAGGCGGGACTGGTTCGCGGTCCACATGGTCGGGCACCGGCGGTGGACCTCGGCCCACAGGTGGTCCTGCTGTTCACGATCCATGTCCAGGAGTTGACCGGCGCCCATCATCTCGTGCCACGGGACCGGATCGTCGGGGAGTGCCCCGGCAGCCGCGTGGAGGTAGGGCAGCGCCTTCTCGGCTGTGGCGTGGACGAGTTTGAATCGGTCCTCGCCCACCGAGTCCGCCGAGCCGGAGCCTCGGATCGTGCCCGCCTCACCGAGGTAGCCGACCCCGGCCAGCAGCGCCAGTTCCGGATCGCCGTGCCGCTCGGCGAGGGCCGCGACCTCGCTCGCGTGCCCGAGCAGCGGTCGGGACAGTTGGGTGAGGCGCAGATCTCGGCGCTCGGGATCGTCGCGGACCTCGGCGAGGACGGTGGTCGCGGCGCGCAGGTGTCCCTCCTCCAGTTCGGCGAGGGCGGCGTCGAGGATGGGGTCGGTCCAGGCGTGGCCGTGGATGACCTCGCGCCGCATCGGGACGGGCTTGTTCTTCTTGCCCCAGAATTTCACGAAAGAAGACTAGTGGGTGGCGGCCGCACCCGGTACGCCTGCTCGACTTCGGCCTACCCCGCCGGAACACGTGGGTCCGTCATCGGCGAGCCCGTGTCCGTGAGTCATGGGACGATTGGACCATGCGGACACGACTGATCGGTGACGTTCACGTTAGTGCTGTCGGGCTAGGCGGAATGCCGTTGTCCGTTCAGGGTCGGCCCGACCGCGATCGCGCGATCGCGACCGTACGCGCGGCGATCGACAGCGGTGTGACCTTCATCGATACCGCCGATGCCTATTCCTTCGACGACAAGGACTTCGGGCACAACGAGGAGTTGATCGCGGAAGCCCTGACCGGCGTCGACACGGACGTCCTGGTCGCCACCAAGGGCGGCCACACGCGTGAGGGCAAAGATGAATGGGGGCTCAACGGGAGCCCGGAATACCTCAGGACCGCCTGCGAGGCATCGTTGCGCAGGCTCGGCGTCGAGGCGATCGGGCTCTACCAGTTCCACCGGCCCGATCCCCAGGTGCCGGTCGCGGAGTCGGTGGGGGCGCTGGCCGGACTGCTCGACGCTGGCA
>JALZNB010000174.1 GCA_030857905.1 Actinomycetota bacterium | reverse complement strand
CCGGTATACACCTCCCGTGACGAGCCAGGGTTCAGGCGCTCTTCAGCACGAATCCGCGAATGGTGTCGGCGATGTAGTCGATCATCTCGACGGTCAGGCTCGGGTAAACGCCGACCCAGAACGTGTTCTCGGTGACGATGTCACTGTTGGTCAGCGTCCCGCTGACCCGGTACTCCACATCGGTGTAGGCGGGATGCCTGGTCAGGTTGCCACCGAAGAAGCGCCGGGTACTGATCCGGCTGGACTCCAGGAAATCGACCAGCGCCTTGCGGGTGTAGGTCGCGTCCGACTCGACGGTGATGACGAAACCGAACCAGCTCGGATCGCTGCCCGGCGTCGGCTCCGGCATCATCAGCCCCGGCAGCCCGTCGAGCGCCGCGCGCAGCCGGATCCAGTTGCGACGACGCAGCGCGCCGAACTCGTCGATTCGTCGCAGTTGGCTCAAGCCCAACGCGGCCTGGAGGTCCGTCGACTTCAGGTTGTAGCCGACGTGGGAGAAGATGTACTTGTGGTCGTAGCCGTGCGGCAGCGTCCCCAACTGCTGGTCGAACCGCTTGAGGCACTTGTCGTCCTGGCCGGGCTCACACCAGCAGTCCCGGCCCCAGTCCCGCATCGACTCGACGATCCTGGCCAGCGCGAGGTTGTCGGTCACCACCGCGCCGCCCTCACCCATGGTGATGTGGTGCGCCGGGTAGAAGCTGGTGGTGGACAGGTCGCCGAAGGTTCCGGTCAGTCTGCCCTTGTACGTCGTGCCGACCGCGTCGCAGTTGTCCTCGATCAGGAACAGGCCCCTGTCCTCGGCCAGTTGGGCGATTTCCTCGGCCGCGTAGGGATTGCCGAGCGAGTGGGCGATCATGATCGCCTTGGTCTTCGGCCCGATCGCGGCGTCGATCAGCTCGGGAGTCGTGTTGTAGGTGCCGAGTTCGATGTCGACGAAGACGGGCACCATGCCGTTGTTGACGATCGGGTTGACCGTCGTGGGGAAGCCGGCCGCGACCGTGACCACCTCGTCGCCGGGGCGCAGTCGGTGTTCCTCCAGCAGCGGCGAGGTGAGCGCGCTGAGCGCGAGCAGGTTCGCCGAGGAACCCGAGTTGGTCAGGTGTGCCTTGCGCAGCTTGAAGTATCGGGCGAACTGACGCTCGAACCGCTGCGAGCTGACCCCCGCCGCGATGCGCATCTCCAGTGCCGCCTCCACGAGCGCGACCCGGTCGTCGTCGTCCAGCGTCGCACCGGAAGCCAACAGTTGGGTCTCACCAGGGGTGAACTCCCGCGCGGCCCTGTCCTGGTGGTACTTGCGCACGAGTTCCAGGATGTAGGTCTTGTCGTCATCCATGCGTTGTCCCATCTGGTTGCGGCATCGGTGCTCCTTGACTCGCCCCGACTCGCCTGTCGGCGGCCAGGCGACTGCGTTCCACGAGTCCCGCCTGGATGACGACGGTGTCGTCGACCACGGGTCCTTCGCGCACTGCGCGGACGAACGCCGCCACCGCGTTCGCGCACTGGTCGTCGGCGGACAGCACGAACTCCTCCTGGTGGTCCTGTCGCTCGATGCGCACGATCGGCCGGTGGCTCGGCGGTGGGGTGAAGACGTGGTCGAGCGACAACCGCCCCGAGCTGCCCAGTAGCTGGTAGTTCGAGGTGTACCGGTGTTCGAGACCGAAGGAGAGGTGCCCGGTCACACCATCCGCGCGCCGGACCAGTATCCCGCCGCCGACGTCGACGCCCAGTTCGTCGTCGTGGCGCAGCGCGGCGCCGACCACGTCGAGCTTCGGGCCGAGCAGCAGTTGGGCCGCGCGCAGCGGGTAGGCACCCACGTCGAGCAACGCGCCACCGCCAAGCTCACGCTGGTAACGAATGTCGCCCGCCGGTCTTGGCGGGATCGCGAAGGTCGCGGAGAACGACCTGAGATCCCCGATCGCGCCGTCAGCCACGAGATCCAGCACGCGATCGTGCTGGGAGTGGTGAGCGAACATGAAGTTCTCGCGCAGGACCAAACCCCGCTCCCGCGCCAGTGACACGAGTTCGACGGTGGTCGTCAGGTCCGTTGTCAGCGGCTTCTCCGCCAACACATGCTTTCCCGCCATCAACGCGCGTCGAATCCACGGCCCGTGCAAGCCTGACGGGAGTGGAAGATAGACGGCGTCGATATCCCCTCGGTCGAGCACCCGTTGGTAATCCTCGACAGCGACACCGCCGAACGCCCGTGTGACGCGCTCGGCTTTGTCCAGGCGTCTACTGGCGACGGCGGTGAGTTCGATGCCCGGCTGCGCGGCGACGGCGGGCAGCACGCGGCGGGTGGCGACATCGGCGCAGCCGAGAAGGCCGAGCCGGATCGGCTGCGCGGTCAGCGTTCCCGCCCCCGCGGCCGATGAGTCGTCGAACTCCGATGATGTCCAGATCACGAGCACCTCCCTCGAATCGAGGACAGCAGTGCCTGCACAGTCCTGGCCCGTCTTCTTCAGGCGAATCCAGCTTCGCGCGCACTCCTTGAGAGGCCGTCGGGTTTCCACTCAAGGACGACTTGACCTCTCCGATCGCGCCCCTACAAGCGAAACCGGGCGGGCACGGTGATCCGTGTCCGCCCGGTGCTTGGAGAGTCGCTCAGGCCACGTAGGGCCGCTTCTCTCTGGCCTCGGCCAATGCCACGGCCCACCAGGTCAACTGGTCCAACAAGGTCTTGGCCGCCGCGTTGCACTCCTCCGGGTTCTTGGGATTGCCATCGGCGTCGAAGTTGTGCCACGCACCGTGAAAGCTGACGACGTCGCGGATGGCCACCGCGTGCACCTCGGCGAACACGTGGCGAAGATGCTCCACCGCACGCAAACCGCCCGACACTCCACCGTAGGAGACGAACGCGACCGGTTTGGCCTGCCACTCGTCGTAGTGCCAGTCGATCGCGCTCTTGAGAGCCGCGGGGTAGCTGTGGTTGTACTCGGGTGTCACGACGACGAACGCGTCCGCCGCCGCGAGCCTGGGCGTCACGGCGACCACCTCGGCGATCGGTGCGCCACCGAACTCGCCGAGCGTCTCCGGCAGCTTGACGACGGCGAGATCGATGATGTCGATCGTCATGTCCGCCCTCGACTCCGCCTGCCCGACGAACCACTTGGCCACGGTCGGTGCGAACCGACCTGCCCTGGTACTGCCGATGATCACTGCGACGTGAATGGGTCGACTCGACATGGAAGTCCTCTCGTTCTCGCTGCTGCGGACACGCCCGCGGAGCCCGTCGAGACCGACCGTAATACCTCTATTTAAATAGAGGTCAAGATCAGAGATCACTACGCGTCGGCACCGGCTGTTTCCGCTGGTGAATCCGCTGCCGCCCAACGCGAACGAGGGCTACCGGCACCCACTGACACCACCATCACGGCTGAGTTGTCGCCACCGCGATCCGGTGGAAACCTCGATCGAAGTACACCATCGGTTCGCCCGCGTCGAGCCGGGTCGCCCGGACCTCGCCGACCAGGATCGTGTGATCACCGGCTTCGTGTCTACTGTGGACGATACATTCCAGCACCGCGAGCGCGCCGTCGAGCGCGACCATGCCGGTGTCGGTCAGTTCGAACGCACTGTCGCGGAACTTGTCCGCTCCCCTGCTGGCGAACCTGGCCGCCAGCTCGACGTGCTCGGGTCGCAGGATGTTGACCGCGAACTCGTCCCGCTCGGCGAAGACCGGGTGGCAGATCGCGGACCTGGCCACGCATACGCACACCAGCGGCGGGTCGAGCGACACCGAGCAGAACGCGCTCGCGGTGAAGCCGTGCGGCGTGCCCGCCGCGTCGCGGGTGGTCGCGATGGTCACCCCGCTGGGGAATCGCGCCATCGCGGCCTTGAACTGGCCGATGTCCAGTGCGCCCGTGTCCCGGTCCTGACTGCCGGACACCGTCGGTGTCGCACCGCGGCTGGTGGTCATCCGCTCTCCTCGTCTCGTTACCGCGTGATGCAGGCGAGCAGGGACCGCGCGCCGACGTTGACGTGGTTGCCGTATCGCACGAAACTCGCCAACTGGTCGACGGTCATCCAGGCGTAGTCCTCCGGCACGTCGACCGGAAAGTCGTCGTCCGCCTCGATGAGCTGGTACCGGTTCTCCGCGTGGTAGAACCGGCCCCCCTCCTCGGAATGGACCACGTCGATCAGCAGACGTTCCGGTGGCGCGGTCAACACGTAGTCGAGGTACCTGGGCCGCTGGGCGGCGGTGAACCCGACGTAGTTGTCCGGGCAGCAGGCGACGGTCGGGGACATCTCGACCACGTCACCGGTCCCCGGTTCGGTACGCGCGTGCACGAGCAAGTGGGTCAGGCCGTTGATTCGCTTGCCGACGAAGGCGACGACGCCGCGCGATGTCGGCGCGAACATCGGCTGCGACCACTGCCTGACCTCCCGGCTGCTCGCCCGGACGGTGAGGCCGATGACACTGAAGAACGTCTCGAACTCGTGGAACACCCGCTCGTTGGAGCGAATCCAGTTCTTCACCTCGGAGAGCCGGATGATCCTGCGGTCGAGGGTGTACCTGGACTTGGCCTCGGTGAACCAGCTCAGCAGTTCCTCGGTGGTGTGCAGGCAACCCTGGTCGAGGACCGCCTGGTTGAGGAACCCCACCCCGGACAGCACGGTCCGGGAGTCCATGTTCACCAGGTTCTCCACGTGCAGGAGCTGCCTGAGCTGATCGATGCTGAGCCAGCAGAAGTCGTCGAGGACCGGAACGTCCTCGTCGATCTCGATGATCATGTTGCGGTTGCGCTTGTTCAGGAACCACGACCCCTGCTCCGACTGCAGCGAGTCGAACACGATCCGCCCGCTCCTGGGCGCGACGAAGTGTTCCAAGTAGGGAACCGGGTTTCCCTTGTGCACGCGCGTGTAGTTGCTCTTCGTCGCCTGAACGGTCGGCGAGAGCTGCAACATGTTGATGTTGCCCGGTTCCATCTTGGCCTGCATCAGGCAGTGTGGGACACCGTCGAAGTCCTTGACCAGGATGCCGAGGATGCCGATCTCGGGCTGCATGATGATCGGCTGCGTCCACGAGGCCACCTCGCGATGATCGGTGCGCACCTCGATTCCCTCGACCGAGAAGAACTTTCCGCTGGCGTGTCCGAGGTTCCCGCTCTCCGGGTCGATTCGCCAGCCGTCGAGTTCGTCGAGACCGACCACGGTGACCTCGTAGTCGTTCGCGGATCGCCGCTGGTCCAACCATTCGAAGAACTCCGGCAGGTCTGTGAACACGGGCTCCGCCTCCTCCGGTGTCGGGCAGTGACCAGAGTCGCTCACCAGGCTTGAGGAAACTCCGGCCCACACTCAAGAACGACTGGAACGGCCGTCCCGACAGGACTGACTAGTCGGCGAAGTCCACCGACCTGGCGAGGTCGTCCCAGGTGGCCCATTCCTCGATCCGCTCGCGATACACCCGAGGCGCGAGATCCGCGCAGCCGCGACCGAGCAGCAGGCGCACCGGCGGCTTCGCACTGGCCAACACGGCCAGCAGCGCCTCCCCCGCCTTGCGCGGGTCACCGGGTTGCACATCGGCGTAGGCGCCGGACAAGCCGACCCGTCGCTTGGCCAGAACCTCGTCGTACTCCGGCATCGGGTCGGCGCGGACCATGCTGCCCGCGCTCCACGCGGTACGGAACTCGCCGAGTTCCACGATGGTGACACCGATGCCGAAGCCCGCGACCTCTTGGGCGAGCGCGTCACTGAGCCCGTCGAGCGCCCACTTGCTCGCGCTGTACATTCCCAGGTTCGGGTACGCGGTAAGCGCCGCGATGCTCGATATCTGGAATATGTGGCCACTTCCCTGTCGCCGCATGATCGGCAGGACGGCCTGGGCGCACCACAGCGCGCCGAAGAAGTTGACATCCATCTGGTCTCGGGCCTGGCGCTCGCTGACTTCTTCCACCGCGCCCGCGAGCCCGTAGCCCGCGTTGTTGACCAGGACGTCGATGCCCCCGACCTGTTCGGCGGCGGCACTCACCGTGGCGAGGACAGCGGTCCGATCGGTCACGTCGAGCGGCAGCACCACCGCGCGATCTCCGTGCTTGTCAACGAGGTCTTGGAGGGTTTCGGGATTGCGCGCGGTGGCCACGACCAAGTCGCCCGCGTCGAGCGCCGCGTCGGTGAACGCGCGGCCGAGACCGCGCGAGGCACCGGTGATCAGCCACTTGCGAAGAGTTGTCCGGCTCATGACCCGACTGTGGTGTCACCCGCTTGAGGCCCGCTACACAAGGGGTCGAGCCCGCTCAGCGACCGTCCATCCGCAGGTGCCGCGACCGTACCATCCACCGCTCTTGCTGCCACACAAGGGAATCCTCGCACACCACGTTGACATAGACCCGCACTGTCCCACCGCTGGGGGTGTACATGGCCAGCGCACAGGATCGGGTCTGCAGGCTGCCGTCTGACCGCGCGCTCACCTGGAGCATGCCGAGCCAGTGTCGAAAGAAGTCGAGCCCGGTCGTCGCCACCTGTTCGGCGCGACGCCGGATCGACTCGCGGATGGCGTCGCGGCCGTGCAGGTGGTTTCCGGTGACTTCGAGGAAGTCGGCGTCCTCGGTGAACAGCTCGACCCAATCGTCCGGTCTGCCGTCGTCGAGCAGTCCGAGTTGGTGGACGTAGAACTGTTGCACCTGCGCGCGCAGAGCCGTGGAGACCGCCGCGTGGGCGGCCCCCGGTGCCGAAGGCATCGAAGACTCCTACCGTTGTCGGTGGATCAAGAATCGCGCTTGTCGGCGTCGGCCAGCGCGCCGAGCACGGCCTTCTGCTTCGCGTCGCGTTCGGCGGACAGGTCCTCGAAGGTGCGGTCGCCGAACGCTGTTTCCGCCTGGCTCAGCAGGAGTTCGAGTGTCTCGTCGTTCATCGGCGGTTGACCAAGCCCGCGCCAACCGCGCTCAAGACCCGCACCGAGAGTGGTGAGCCACTTGCGCAACCCGCCCTGGCCGCCACCGAGGTGGAATGCCCGAAACGGACCGATGGTGGCCCAGCGCAGCCCAATCGAGTTTGTGACGATGGCGTCCAGTTCGTCGACTGTCACAACGCCTTCGCGCACCAGGTGGATGCTTTCCTGAAGCAGGGCGGATTGCAGCCGGTTGGCGACGAACGCTGCCATCGGCTTGCGCAGCACGATCGGCACCTTCCCGAGCGAGCGATAGAACTCGACCGTCCGGTCGACGGCGTCCGGGTTCGTCCGGTCGCCACCGAGCACCTCGACCAGCGGGACGACGTGCGGCGGATTGAAGGGGTGGCCGACAACCACGTTGCCGGGGTCGTCCATCTCGGCGCCGAGGTCGTCGGGGAGCAGTGTGGACGTCGAGGACAGCAACAGGGTGCGGGGGTCGGCGACCTTGCCGATCCTGGCCAGCAGCTCCTGTTTGAGGGCAAGGTTCTCCGGGGTGTTCTCCTGCACGACGTCGACGCCGTCCACAGCACGTTCGATGTCCGGTTCGATCGTGAGTCGGGAGGCCAGTTCCTCGGAATCGACGCCGTGTTCCGGAAGACCGGGTGCCTGGAGCGCCAACGCCTCGCGGACGATCTGCTCGACCTCCGGGCGCCTGCTGTTGACCCGCACATGATGACCACGGGCGAGGAACAGCGTCGTCCAACCGAGACCGATCGTGCCCGCCCCGATGACAGTCAGGGTCAACCGCGGGTTCTCGCTCATGAGTCGCGTCCTTTCAGGCGGCGTCGTTGGACAGTTTCGGGAACACCTGGTCGGCCAGCAACCGCATGGTGGTCGCGGCGTCATCGACCGACAGGTGTCCAGAGTGGATGCCCAGGCTGATGGTGATGTCGTTGCCGTACAACTCCGCGACGCTGTCGAGTTGGGCGCGCACCTGGTCGGGATTGCCGATGAGCAGCTTGTTGTCCCGCAACTTCTGGTCGAAGACATCACGTTTGCCGATGTCGGCCAGCTTCTCGTATCCCGGGTAGGCGGTACTTGTGGTGTCCTGCCAGGCTTTTACCGCCGCGCTGATCGCCGCGGTGTTGCGGGTCTCGTCCAGCCTGCCCTTCGCCAACGCGTCGTCGGCGTTCTCCGCGACGACGCACGGGTAGGTGAGGTGGATCTGCCCTGGGTGCGGGTGTCCGGCAGCCGCCCACTCACGGCGGAACACCGTGACCCGCTCGCGCAGTTCCTCGACGGTCATCGCGTTGGGCACGGTCTGCAAGTGGTGGCCCGCTCGCGCCGCCGCGACAACGGAGTCGACGCTACGGGCCGACGTCACGAAGACGGGCGGGTGCGGGGTCTGCACCGGCCTCGGCAGCAGGGTGACCGGACCGAACTCGTGGAACCGGCCCTTCCAGACCGCGTTCTCCTGTGTCCACAGCAGTTTCACCGCATCGACACCCTCGACGAACCGGTCCCGGCTCTCGTCCATCGGAATGCCGAACGCCTTGAACTCGTCGGGCAGGAACGCCCGGCCGAACGCCGCGTCGACCCGACCGTGGGAGATGTTGTCCAGCATGGCGAGCTTCCCGGCCAGCTTCACCGGGTGGACGAACGCCGGGATGGTCGCGCTCGTGCCCAGGCGCACCCGCCGCGTGCGCCCGGCCGCGGCGGCGAGAAAGGTCACCGGGTCGGGGCTGTAGCCACCGTAGGCGAAGAAGTAGTGCTCGACCATCTTCACGTGGTCGAATCCCAGATCCTCGGCGAGGTCGACCAACTGGAAGCACTCGTCGAAATACTGTTGGGCGTTCTTGTCCCCCGGACCTACCGTCGGGAAGAACACAATGCCGAACTTCATCGTCCACTCCGCATCCGTCGCGTCGTCCCGAAGCGGGACGGCATGGTCATTCGGGCTCAGGCCTTGGCACGTCCGTCCGGCAGGATCACCCGATTGGCGACCAGCCAGCGGTCGTCGTGGGGTACCAGGTGGTCGAAGCAGACGGCGTGACCTCGAACGGTCAGCGAACCACCTAGCGGCGTGGACAACGTCAGCGCGTAATTGCGGGTCCGCAGGCCGCCGTCGGACTGCGGGTCGATGGCGAGCATGTTGAACCAGTGACGCATCACCAGCCCTTCCGCGGCCAGCTTCTCCGCCCTCGCCACCACCGAGGTCCTGATCGCCTCCCGACCGAGGAAGCTGCCCGCCTGACCAGGCTCGCCGAACATGGCGTCCTCGGTGAAGGTGTCAGCCCACTCGTCGACAGCGCCGTCGTCGAGCAGTCCCATCTGCCACGCGTAGAACTGTTGGACGTTCGCGTACAGCTCGGCGCTGACGACGGTTCCGAAGTCCCGTTGTGCCTGGATCATGCGTCTTCCCTTCCGGTGTTCCTCAGTGAACTGTCGAGATGACCTGACCGCCATATGCCGCGCCCGCGGTGTCGAACCGCAGGGCGATATGACTCGAGATGCAGTGCACGTCTCGCCAGGTGCGCTGGATCGTGCCGCCCGTCAACGCCCCCTGGCTGCCCGAAGCGCGGAAGAGTCGCTCGACCGCGCCGACGAGGTAGTCGACGGCGAGGGCGCAGTCACGCGGATTCCGTGCCGCCTCGACGTTGGTGACCGACTCCTGATCGCCGGTCGCCGCGACCCGCCGAAGCAGCAGGTCCGCCGCATCGATGTCGCCCGCGCATCGCGCGAGGTCGATCCGCGCCGCGCGAACGCTGTCCGGCGGCGGCGACTTGGCCGCCAGCCACCGGGTCCACGCGTGCAGCGCGCCTTTCGCCGCACCGAGTGCCGGTGCGGCGAAGAGCACGCCGCTGATCACCCGAAGCGGTGCGGTGTGACAGCGGGCCGTCGAACCTACGCAGCGCCCGTGCAGCATCTCCTCACGGGCGAAGCCTCGATGCGCGGGAACGAAGACGTTCTCCAGCACCAGCGTGTTGCTGCCGGTGCCCCGCATCCCAACCGGGAACCACGTATCGCTGACGGTGTAATCGGCGCGGGGGACGGCGAGGAACCACGAAGCCCCCTCCACCTGCGCGCACACGAGCGCCCAGTCGGCGAAGTCGACCCCGCTGGTGACCGACCATTGCCCGCTCAGCAGCCACCCGCCGTCGACGGTCTCGACCTGCCCGGACGGGATCAGCGCCCCTGCGACGAGAACGTCCGGCCCTGAAGCCCACAGGTCGTGCTGTCCCTGGTCGGGCAGGAACGCACCCATGCGGGCCGCGCCTGCCGCGAGCGACGCGCACCACGCCGCCGACGCGCACCCCTCGGCCACCGTCGACACCGCGGACAGCAACTCGGTCACCGTGCCCGCCGCGCCACCCCACCGCACCGGAACGAAGTGCCTGACGAACCCGGCGGCGACGAGTTCCTTCACCACCTCGGGACTCAGGCCGCGGTGGGTGTCCGCCGCCTCGGCATGGGCGGCGGCCACCTCGGCGAGGTCGGCGGCGAGCAGCGCGGACATCAGGGACGCCTGCTCTCGGCGTACTCCTTGGCGTGGCCGAGAGTGGCGAGGCTGTTGGTGCTCAACGCGTTGCGGACGAACGTGCGTGCCTCCTCGACGCCCGCGTCCGCGCCGAGCACCTTGGCGATGTTGGCCTCGTTGATCGCCACGGTGTGCCGGGACGTCACGGACACGCCGTCGGCGTCCGCCTCGAACAGCCAGTGGCCGGTGTGCAGGGTCATCAGCGCGGGCACCACGATCTGCTTATACACGATCTTGTGGTGCGGAAAACAGACCCGGACGGACTTCGTCGTGTGCGTCGAGCCGTCCTTGGTCCGGGTGTCCATTTCGAGTAGCTGCAAGCCGGGGGTGTCCTCCCGCAAGGTCACCTTGGCCACGTGCGGCAGACGCTGCTCCCACAGGTGCGCCTCGTTGATGAAGTCGTAGACGTCCTTCGCCGACCCGGCGATCCGTACGGTGTCGTCGAAGGTGAGCAACAATTCCGACGCCCCGGTCGCGAGTTCGGCGTTGACCTTCATCGAGGCCAGTTCCGCGGTGCTGTTGCGGTCCACCGCCTTGTCGATCCACGCCAGCTTCTCCGGGTCGTCGTCCACCGCGCGGTAGTCGTGCAACAGCCGAACCCGGCACTCGCCGTCGGAGATGGGTTCGATCAGCCACGCCCCACCCAGCGACCCGACCGGCGGTGTCGAGACCTCTTGGCGGAAGTCGACCCGCAACGCCTCCGGGTCGAGGTTTCGGCGCGAGGTCCAGGTCTTGGCCTCACCGTTGGCGGTGGCCCAGATCTGGATGCGCTCGGTCGACTCACCCTGTTCGAGGTGTTCGACGTACACGCTCGGCGGGAAGATCTGCGGCCAGTTGGCCACGTCCGCGATGAACTGGTAGACCTGCTTGGCTGGCGCGGCGATGGTGATCTCGTGCGCCACCTCGCGGGTGTCCGGCTCGGCCATGCGCTTACTCCTTGTCCTGGTAACGGAAGGCGGTCAGAAGTTGCCGAGCCCACCGCAGACGTTGATCGCCTGAGCGGTGATCGATCCGGCCGGGTCGGAGACGAGGTAGCCGACCATCCCGGCCACCTCCTCGGGCGTGGAGTAGCGGCCGAGCGGGATCTTCTGCTGGAACCGGGTCAGCACATCGGACTCCGAGGTGCTCCACGCCGCCGCGTAGCCCTGGCGAACCCGCTGTGCCATCGGGGTTTCGACGTACCCGGGGCAGACGGCGTTCACGGTGATGCCGCTCTTGCCCAGCTCGTTGCCCAGTGCCTTGGTGAAACCGACGACTCCGTGCTTGGAGGCGGAGTATGGGGCACCGAGCACCACGCCCTGCTTTCCCGCTGTGGAGGCGATGTTGACGATGCGACCCCACGCCTTCTCCCGCATTCCGCCCACGGACAACACGTCCCGCGTGGTGAGGAAGACGCTGTTCAGGTTCGTGTTGATGACGTCGAACCACAGATCGTCGGCGATGTCCGCGGTGACCCCGCCACCGCTGCGGCCCGCGTTGTTGACCAGGATGTCGACTGGGCCAAACCGGTCGACCGCCGAGGTCACGAACGAACGCACCTGCTCAGGCGAGCCGACGTCGCAAGTGGTCCCCGCGACCTCGAAACCCTGCTCCTGGAACTGCTTCACCGTCAACGCGACATTGTCGGCGTCGCGCGCGCAGATGAACACCTTGGTCCCCTGCTCGACGAGGGTCTTGGTGATGGCCAGACCGATGCCGCTGGTCGCGCCGGTGACGAGGGCGACTCGCCCATTCTCCTGAGACATGACGTCCTTTCCTGTGTTCGACCTGTGACACACGTCCTAGGCCGCGCCGGTGACCTCGGGATCGTCGCGATCGGCGAGCACGCGCTCGACGAACGCCGTGCTGTGCTCGCCCGCGCGGAACACCGGGTGGCCGATGACCTCGCGCAGGAAGGCGTTGGTGGTACACACTCCAGGTCCGCGCACCCGGAACTCGGCCAGCGCGCGGTCCATCCGGTCGAGGGCCTGGCGCCGATCGGGTGCCCACACCACGAGCTTGGCCAGCAACGAATCGTAGGCGGCAGGCACCCGGTATCCCTGGTAGCCGTGGGTATCCACGCGCACGAAAGGACCACCGGACGGCACGAACTCGTCGAGCACCCCTGGCGTGGGCACGAAGCCGCGGTCAGGGTCCTCGACGTTGATCCGGCATTCGATCGCGGCACCGCGACACACCACGTCGTCCTGGCGCCGCGTCATCGGCGCGCCCGAAGCGATCAGGAACTGTTCGGCCACCAGATCGATGCCGGTGACGGCCTCGGTGACGGGGTGCTCGACCTGGATGCGGCAGTTGACCTCCATGAAGTAGAAGTCACCGTCCGGCCCGAGCAGGAATTCGAAAGTCCCCGCCCCGACGTAGCCCGCGGCTCGCGCGCCGCGAACAGCCGCTTCTCCCATCCGCCGCACCAAACCAGGCGGCATCCGAGGCGCCGGGCTCTCCTCGACGAGCTTCTGGTGCCGACGTTGTACCGAGCAGTCTCGCTCGCCGAGGTGGATGACACTTCCCCGGGTGTCGGCGAGGATCTGCACCTCGATGTGGCGAGCCGACGCGAGGTAGCGCTCCACGTAGACCCTGGAATCGCCGAACAACGCCTGCGCGGTCGCCTTGGTCTCGTGGTAGGCACGGATGAACGTGTCGCTGTCGTGGACGACACGCATACCCCGGCCGCCACCGCCCACCGCGGCCTTGATGATGACCGGGTACCCGATGTGGTCGGCGACCTGGTGGGCCTCGGCGGCCGTGCGCAACGGTTCCAGGCTGCCCGGCAGCATGGGCAGGCCCGCGTCCGACATGAGTTTGCGCGCCGCGGTCTTGTCACCGAGGCGCTCGATCACGCTCGCGGGCGGCCCGATGAAGGTGATGCCGTTGTCCGCGCAGACCTCGGCGAAGTCCGAGTCCTCCGACAGGAAGCCATAACCCGGATGAATCGCGTCCGCTCCGGTACGCAGTGCCGCTTCGATGATCGCGGAGATGTTGAGGTAGCTGCGTTTGGCCGGGGCCGGTCCGATGTGGACAGATTCGTCCGCGTAGGAGACGATCGCGGAGTCCCGGTCGGCCGTCGAATAGACGGCGACCACCCCGATACCGAGTTCCCGGCAGGTCCGCGCGACGCGCAGCGCGATCTCGCCCCGATTGGCGATCAGCACCTTGGTGAACATGGCCGCCCGCTCAGACCGCGTCGAGGGCGAACAGCGGTTCGCCGAACTCGACCGACTCGCCGTCCGCCTTGAGCGCGACCGCGATGACACCGGCCTGGTCGGCGACGATCGGCACCATGAGCTTCATCGCCTCGATGATCCCGATCTGCTGACCTGCCACCACAGCGTCGCCCACGCCGACGAAGGGCGCGGCACCCGGCTCGGCGGCCCGGTAGAACACACCGACCATGGGGGCGCTCAACGTGCGCGCGGCAGGCACGGGGACCTCGACGGCGGACGCTGTCGAGGCGAGTGGTCGCTCGACCTCGGTGACGCTCCGGCGTTCCTCATCCCACTCGACCTCGACCAGGACGTCCCCGGCCCGCACCCGCAGGGTCCGGGGTGGGTGCCGGAGGTCGGCGATCATGTCCACGGCGTTGCGCCGCACTCGGTCCAGCAACTCGCCGAACACCTCGTCCTGGCGCACACCCGGGGTGTCGGGCTGGTCACCGCCGAACTCGCGGCCGATGTGGTTCGCAAGGCTCTTGGTCATCGCTGGTCCTCCGTGTCGTGGTCGATGCCGACCGCTTCCCCGGTCCCGAACGCCCGAAACCGTGCTCGCCGGTGTGCCACCAGCGCTTCCGCGTCCGTTGTGGACATTCGGCGCAGCGCGGCGGCCAGGGCGATCCCCAACCGCTGCCCCGCGACCACGTGGTCGGCCTGACTTCCCCCGTCCGGCTCGAGAACGACGCCGTCGACGATCCCCAACCTGAGCAGGTTCACCGCGTCGACGCGCAGTGCCGCCGCCGCGTCGGCCGCCCTCGACTGGTCGTTCCACAGGATCGCCGCGCAGCCCTCCGGGCTGATCACCGAGTAGACACCGGTCGAGCAGATCAGCACCTCGTTGGCCACCGCGAGCGCGAGCGCGCCACCGCTCCCGCCCTCGCCGGTGATGACGGTGACCACCGGCACCCGCAGTCCGGCCATCAGCCGGATGTTCTCCGCGATGGCCACCGCCTGACCCTGTTCCTCGGCCTCGATCCCCGGGTACGCCCCTGGCGTGTCGACCAGGGTGATCACCGGCAGACCGAGTTTGTCGGCCAGCCGCATCAACCTGGCCGCCTTGCGGTAGCCCGCCGGGATCGGCATCCCGTAGTTGCGGGCGATCAACTCCGCGACCGAACGGCCCTTCTGATGCCCGATCACCACAACCGGCTGGTCACCGAGTCGGGCGATGCCACCGACAATGGCGGAACAGTCGCCGCCCAGCCGGTCACCGCGCAGTTCTACGAAATCCTCGAACGTCAGAGCGAGGTAGTCCAGTGTCGTCGGCCGGTCGAGGTCTCGCGCCCGCTGGACGGTCTGCCACGAGTCGACTCGCGCGAGTTCTCGGTGATCACGCACCACGACGGCTGTGTCGTCGACAGTGGGATGTGGTCGCGACGAAGGGTTTCCGGCCACCAGCAACCTCGCCAAGAGGGCCCGCAGGCCCGCACGTGGCCGAATGAGGTCGATGAGGCCGTGTTCCAGAAGGAACTCGGCCGTCTGGAAGTCATCGGGCAGGCTCTGGCGGATGGTCTGCTGGATCACCCGTCTGCCCGCGAAACCCAGCCGGGCACCCGGTTCGGCGACGATCACATCGCACAGCGTGGCGAACGACGCCGCGACACCGCCGTAGGTCGGGTCCGTGACCAGCGAGATGGTCAGGATGCCCTCGGCGTCCAACTGGCCGAGCGCCGCGCTCGTCTTGGCCATCTGCATCAGCGAGACGGCACCCTCCTGCATCCGGGCGCCACCGGACGCCGACACGATCAGCAACGGGACGCGCCGCGCCAGCGCGTGTTCAGCGGCCAGGGTGATGAGTTCGCCGACGACCGCACCGAGACTGCCGCCGAGGAAGCGGAAGTCCATCACCGCAGCGACCACCGGGTTGCCGTCGATCGTCCCTGCCGCGACGACCACGGCTTCGTCGAGGCCGGTGGCCGCCCTCGCCGCGGCCAGGCGGTCCGGATAGGGCTTGGTGTCGACGAATCCCAGAATGTCGGCGGACCGCGCGTCGGTGTCGAACAACTCCACGCCATCGTCGAAGAGCTGGGCGATCCTGGCGTGTGCGGTCAGCCGGTGGTGGAACCCACAATCGGGACACACCAGCAGGTTGCACGCGAGGCGCCTGCCATACAGCGGCCCCTGACACCCTGGGCACAGCACCCACTTGGTGTCGAGACGTCGATCCACGGTCACCGTCATGCCCGAACCCTCCCGCCTTGACCGGCCACCCCAACGGACACCGGTGGCTACCGCTTGTTCACGACCGCCAGCAGCTCACGAGGGGTCTGCGCGGAAGTGGTCAGTTCGTCTTCGAGCGTGATGCCGTACTCCCGCTCGATCCGGGCAGCGGTCTCCAGCAGTGCCAACGAGTCGTAGCCGAGGTCTTCGAACCGGGAGTCGAGGATGTCGCCGTCGAGATTGACGGTCTCGTCCGCCCCGGCGCCCTCCTGGAGGATGCGCCGAAGCGCGTCGATGGTCATCTCCGAACTGGTCATGTCGACTCTCCTTCTCCTGCGTGGTCAGTTTCCCGCCGCGCGGACGACGACTGCCGAGTTGAAGCCGCCGTGCCCGCGTGCCACGACTAGCGCCGTGCGCGGTGCGACCCGGCGCGCGGTTCCGGTCACCAGGTCGATGCGGTATCGCGCGGCCGGCGAAACGTTGGTGGTAGGCGGGATCAGACCGTCTCGAATGGACAGGAGTGCGGCGACGATGTCCAGGGCCGCCGCACCGGAGTACAACCGGCCGGTCATCGTCTTCGGCGCGGTCACCGGCACCCCGTTCGGCCCGAAGATCGCGGTGATCGCGTCCGCCTCGATCTGGTCGAGTTCGGGGAGGGCCGCCGCGTCGGCGAACACGACGTCGATCTCCTCCGGCCGCAGGTCGGCATCGGCTATCGCGAGCTCCATCGCCCGCCGCAGGCCGGATTCGGCACCGCTGCCGGGCCTGGGGTCGAATGTCGCGCCATATCCGGCGACCTCGCCGTAGATGTGCTCGACACCCCGCCGGTGAGCGGCATCGGCGTCCTCGACGACGAGGATCGCCCCGCCTTCACCAGGCACGTGCCCGTTGGCCTCGGCGTCGAACGGGAGGTAAGCGCGGTCCGGGTCGTCACTGGTGCTCACCCGGCCGCCCGCCATCTGCGCCACCCAGCCCCACGGGCAGATCGAGCCGTCGACACCGCCGGAGACGATCAGGTCGATCCCCTTGCGGATCTGCCGCCGCGCGTTGCCGACCGCGTCGAGCCCGCCTGCCTGGTCACTGACCAGTACCCCGCTGGGTCCGCGCATCCCGTTGCGAATCGAGATCTGTCCGGTGTTCACCGCGTAGAACCAGGCGAAGGACTGGTAGGCGCTGACGTACTGCCTGCCCTTGCTCCACAGGTTCTGCAATTCCCTTTGGCCGAACTCGAAGCCGCCGGACGAACTCGCGGTGATGACACCCATGCCGAACTCCGGCAGCTCGTCGGGCACCACCTTCGCGTCGGCCAACGCCCAGTCGGCGGCGACCAGCGCGAGCCGGGTCATGTGATCGGTCTGCGGCAGCAGGCGGCTCGGCAGGTGCTCGATCGGTTCGAATCCCGGCACCTCACCCGCCAGTCGCGATGGGTAGGGCGTCGCGTCGAACCGGGTGATCGGCGCGATCCCGCCGCGCCCCGCCACCGTCGCGGACCAGTAGTCGGCGACGCCGAGCCCGTTGGGTGCGGTGACACCGAGCCCGGTGATGACCGCCGTGCTCACGCTGCCCGCCGATCGGGTCGGGTGAGCACCATGGCGCTCTGGAAACCACCGAAGCCGCTGCCGACCGTCAGCACCGAATCGGTCCGCCATTCCCGCGCGGTCAAGGGAACGTAGTCGAGGTCGCACTCCGGGTCCGGGGTGTGCAGGTTCGCCGTCGGTGGAACGACGTTGTGCTGCATCGCCAGCACCGAACCCGCGATCTCGATCGACCCGATGGCACCGAGCGAGTGCCCGACCATCGACTTGATGGAGCTGACCGGTGTGCGGTAGGCGTGATCGCCGAGACTGCGCTTGAACGCGGCGGTCTCGTGGCGGTCGTTCTGCTTGGTGCCCGATCCGTGTGCGTTGATGTAGTCGATCTGGTCGCCGTTCATCATCGCCTCGTCGAGTGCCACCCTGATGGCCTCGGCCATCTCCCGGCCGTCCGGTCGAAGCCCGGTCATGTGGAAGGCGTTGCAGCGCGAGGCGTAGCCCGCGATCTCGGCGTAGATGTGGGCGTTGCGGGCTTTCGCGCTCTCGTACTCCTCGAGTACGAAGATCGCCGAGCCCTCACCGAGAACGAAGCCGTTGCGGGTGTTGTCGAACGGCCGGGAGGCGTGCTCGGCGTCGTCGTTGCGCGATGTGGTCGCCTTGATGGCGTCGAAGCAGGCCACGGTGATCGGTGAGATCGGCGCGTCGGTCGCGCCGGCGATCATCACATCGGCCGAGCCCTCGCGGATCAGGTCGCAGGCGTACCCGACCGAGTCCAGCCCGGATGTGCAGCCCGCCGAGACCACGGTCGCCGGTCCCTGCGCCCCCACCGCCCACGCGACCTCGGCCGCGATCGAGCTTGGCACAAGGTGGTTGTAGAGATGGGGGACCGCGTACTCGTGGTCGACCATCCAGGTCTTGCCGCCGTCGCTGACGACGCGATATTCCTGCTCCAGCCCCATGGTCGCGCCGACAGCACTGCCGATGGTCACGCCGACGCGATACGGATTCAACTCGGACGGCTCAAGCCCGCTGTCGCCGACGGCCTCCCGTGCGGTGACCACCGCGAGTTGTGTCGCCCGGTCCATCCGGCGAATCTCCTGTGGCCCCAACCCGTTCAGCTCGGGCACGAAGTCGATCTCGGCCGCCACCTGCGATCGAAACGGTGACGGGTCGAAGAACGATATCCGCCTCGTCGCCGTCCGCCCCTCGCTCAACAGGCTCCAGAAGGCCTTCACGCCCGCGCCGCCAGGCGCGAGGACACCCACTCCGGTGATCATCACCCGCCGACTCACCAGGTCCGCCTCCCATCGAAGATCGACACCCGCCCCCGTCACCGGAAGCGGCTCTCGGGTGGTTGTCGCGCCCACCGGGTAGACCCTCGCAGGCATGCCTTGAGCCGGGTCAAGGCGCCACCTAAAGGCCTGCTATAGCGTCGATCCAGGCTGGCACAACCACTCCGCGTCCACTGACACGCTGTCCGCACGGGCTTGAGCGCTTCTCAAGGCCCGGTCGTGCGGTATCGACCAGGCTCCGCCAAAACGGTTCCGAACCGTCTCGACGTTCACCGTCGCATGTGGATTGTCGGGACACCAATCAGGAGTGTGTTGTGGCGCATCGACGCGATATGCCTGCCCAGTCGCAGGAAGTGGCCGACGGTGTCTTCGCCTACGTGCAGCTCGACGGGAGTTGGTGTCTGAGCAACGCCGGGTTCGTCGTCGACGGTGACGACGTCGTCGTCATCGATACCGCGGCGACCGAACACCGCGCGCGGCAGCTCAGGGCGGCCATCTCGGCGATCACCCCGGCCACGCCACGCATCGTGGTGAACACCCACTTCCACGGCGACCACACCTTCGGCAACTTCGTCTTCCGACCGGAAGCGGTGATCCTCGCGCACGAGGCGGCTCGGACGGAGGCACGCGTCGCCGACCTCGGCATGCGCGGGCTGTGGCCGGATGTGGCGTGGGGCGAGTTGCGGCTGGCCCTGCCGACGATGACGTTCCGCGACGCGCTGACGTTGCACGTCGGCGATCTGCGGCTGGAGTTGTTCCACCCCGGTCCCGCGCACACCACGACCGACACCGTCGTGTGGATTCCACAGCGGTCGGTCCTGTTCGTCGGCGACATCCTGATGAACGGTGCCACCCCGTTCTGTCTCATGGGATCGGTGTCCGGCTCGCTGCGAACCATCAGCAGGTTGCGCGCCCTCGACGCGCGCACCATTGTGAGCGGACACGGGCCGGTGGGTGGGCCTGAACTGTTCGACACCACCGAGCGGTATCTGCATTGGTTACAGCAGCTGGCATACGACGGTGTACGCGCCGGTCTCACACCACTCGAACTGGCCCGTGAGACGCCGCTCGGCGAGTTCGCGGACCTGCTCGACACCGAGCGCCTGGTCGGCAACCTGCACCGCGCCTATGCCGAATGCCGCGGTGCGTCCGAGGGCGCGCCGCTGGACGTCCTGAAGATCTTCATGGAGATGGTCGAACACAACGGCGGGCCACTGCACTGCTTCGCCTGAGCCCACCGGGGCACCGTGCCCGGTCTGCCCTGTTCGGGCGAACCCGTTGTGGCAGTGGCCGATTCGCGATTTCCTCTGCCGGGGACGCGGATGGAGCCGGTAGTCTGAGCCTGCCGCGGCAGGCTTTCTCCGGTCCCTCCGACTTCCAGGAGTCACTGTTGATCAGGCGTTCGTTTCCCATGCTGGTAGCGATCATCCTCGGCTTGACCTTCTTCGCCGTCCCCGCACAGGCGGCTTCCCACTCCACCCCAACCGGTTGCACGACGTCGGTCGAGTGGGTCCAAGAGGGCAACCACTACTACTTCGGCCGGGGCAAGGTCCAGTGCGACACCGGCCGCTACAAGATCAAAATCCAGTGCCGCAACCTTCAAACGGGTGTGGGCTATGTCGTCTACGGCACCCAGGCGGTCAACGCGCCCAACACGGCTGTCACCACCTGCTATACCGGCAACACCGCGGAGAAGGTCTACGCCGTGCAGGACCCGCCCGCTACCGGGCTCACCGGTTGCGCGTCGTGGATGGAATGGGTCCACGAAGGCAGCCACCACTACTTCGGCGAGGGCAACGTCCAGTGCGACACCGGCCGCTACAAGATCAAGATTCAGTGCCGCAACCTCCAGACAGGCCAGGAATACGCCATGTACGGCTCACAAACGGTGTACGCCCCCAACACGGCCACCGCCTACTGCTATAGCGGCAACTCGGCGCTGAGCGTGTCCGCCGTCCCCCAGTAACACCGCACACGACCTGCTATTCGACTCCGTCGAACCGCAGAGTTCGACTGTGCACCAACCAACCATCGCCGTGCGGCACCAGGATGTCCTGGCAGTGCGCGTTTCCGCGCACCGCCAGGACACCGTCACGCGGGGTGGCCATGGCCAGCGCGTAGTACCGAGTCCGCACCCGACCGTCCGGCGCGGACTCGACTTCGAACATTCCGAACCAGTGCCGAAAGTCCAGCCTGGCTTCGGCGATCCGGGCGACACCATCGCGCACGGACTCAAGGATGGCCGCCCGACCACGCAGTGGTTCGGGGGTGAACGAGTCCTCGAACACGGCGTCCTCGGTGAACGTGTCCGCCCATTCCCGGACAGCGCCGTTCTCCGACAACGCCATCTGGTGGGTGTAGAACTGTTGCACGTGGGCCAGCACCTCGGCCGAGACGACAGTGCCGCCGGTCATGGCGTGATCTCGATCGTGGCCATCTGGCCGTAGTTCGAGTGCGGCAGTTGGTGGCAGTGGATGACGAAACGTCCGGTGAAGTCGCTCCAGGTCACCGACATCCGGACGGTGTCGCCCGGGGCCACCATCACCACGTCCTTGCGGCCCGCTTCCTCCGGTCGGACCACGACACCGTTGCGGTCCAGCACATGGAACTGCGCGAGGTGGGGGTGGAAGTTGTGGTTGAGGTGGAAGTTGGGTGGGGGCGCCGAGGTGTCCGCGTTGACGATCGTCCAGATCTCGGTCGTTCCGCGCTTGATGTGCGCGTCGATCCGGTTCGGGTCGTAGACCAGACCGTTGATGGTGTACCTGGCCTGCACGGGTTCCCACTGCAGGACGAACCTGCGCTCCACCGTGGCCGTCGGCAGCGGGGTGGCGGGCACCAGCACACTGGGAACGCGGCTGTCGTCACGAGCGGGTCCACCGATGTCGAAACGCATCACATCGGCGTTCTCGGTCGGCAGTGCCGAGGTGTTCTGCAGCACGACCGAGGTGCCCGGCTTGTAGCGGGAGAAGTCGACGATGACGTCGACCCGCTCCGCGGAGGACATCCGCAGTTCGTTGCGTGTGACCGGGGCGGGCAGAAATCCGCCGTCGGTGCCGATCTGCACGAACTCCGAGCCGTCGGCGAGCCGCAGCGACAGGAAGCGGTCGACGGAGACGTTGTAGACGCGGAAGCGGTACTTGCGCGCGGCCACCTTGAAGTAGGGCCGTTCCCGGCCGTTGACCAGGATGTGCGGCCGGTCCTGAGCCCTGGTGTAGGTCAGCGAGCCGTCCTGCTCGATGCGCGCGTCCCTGATCTGCAGTTCGACCTCGTACTTGTCGCTCGGCAGCTTCAACCCGCGCTCGGTGTCGTCGCTGATGATGTACGAGGCGTGCAGCCCTCGGTAGACGTTCTCGGACTCGAGCAGGTGCGCGTGGTCGTGCAGCCATAAACCGGCGGCCTGCTGGATGTTCGGGTAGTGGTACTCCCGCTTCGCCCCCGGCTTGATGATGTCCATCGGGTGACCGTCATGGCCTGCCGCGACCGCGCCGCCGTGCAGGTGGACGGCGGTGTCGACGCCGAGCGCGTTGGTCTGGCGGACGATGACCGGCCTGCCCTTCGCCGCGCGGATCGTCGGACACGGGTAGGTGCCGTTGTAGCTGTACACCGACGTCGTCAGGCCCGCGATCATCTCGGTGGTCGTCCCGACCATCTTGACGTCGTAGACATCGGCGTGCCTGGTCCGTTCGGTCGGCCGCAGCACTGTGGGTACCGGCATCGGCAAGGTGAACGGCTTCGACGGCGCGGGGGCCGCCGACGCGATGGCCGACACGGCCTGTTCGAGGGGCAGCACCGCGACGACACCGCCGACGGCAGCGAGCTTCAACACATCTCTACGAGTTGCCATGATCCGCCTTAATGCAAGAGTTCGACCGGCCGCACGGCCGGATTTCCTTGTCGCGGTCGATCCGCGCCGAGCCATCTGATTCCGCCGAGTACCGCGATGATCAGCCCGAGAAGCAGGCTGTAGCGGAACACCACCACTGTTCCGACCACCGCGACCTCCGGCAGCGACCCTGTGTCGCCCGTGGACGACGAGACCGCGAGCCAACTGGTCACCACGCTGACAACCGCGCCTGCCACACCGACGGCCAACGCGAAGAGCAGCCTGCCGACGAGATCGTCCCGATCACGGCCCCAGCGCGCGACCAACCTCTGTGAGGACACTATCGCCACGATCAACACGGGAAGCATCACGTGCACGGTGAACGCTGCCAGACCGAGGAAGTGCGGGCCCGGCTCGGCCGCGACCGGCGCGGGTCCGCTCGGGCCGTTGTGGCCCAACCCGTGCCCACCTGGCGAGGTCGGCAGCAACGGTCCCCTGTGGTCGACGACGACGTCGCTGATCAGCCAGGTGATCAGGAACGCCTGAGCGACGGCGAACGCGGCCACCGGCCACAGCCGCGTCCGCGTGTCTAACGCCATGAGTCCACCTGTCGCCGAGCACCAGTCCGTGTTTCGCGTAGACCATTGCCGCATGATCTGGCGGACCACTCGAAGCTCGCTCGAACGAACGACACTCGACCGACTCTCCACCACGCGGCTGGAAGGTCGATCCGCCGGGGACACTCCGGCTCGAACGTCCCGCACGATCGGAAGGTGTGCGCGTGAAAGGAATCATCCTCGCAGGCGGCCATGGAACCCGATTGCACCCGATCACCCTCGGTGTCTCGAAACAGTTGCTTCCGGTCTACGACAAGCCCATGATCTACTACCCGCTCTCGGTGCTGATGCTCGCGGGTATCAGGGACATTCTGATCATCACCGCGCCCGACGACGTCGACAGCTTCCGCGCGCTGCTCGGCGATGGGCACCACATCGGCCTGACCATCGGTTATGCGGTCCAGGACGAGCCGAGGGGCCTCGCCGACGCGTTCCTCATCGGCGCGGAGCACATCGGCTCCGAGAAGGTCGCGTTGATCCTCGGCGACAACATCTTCCACGGCGCCGGGTTCCCCGACCTGCTCCGGCGCAGTGCTCGGACCGTCGAGGGCTGCGTCCTGTTCGGTTACGAAGTACACGATCCGCAACGCTATGGCGTAGGCGAGATCGACAGCGACGGCAGACTGATCTCGATCGAGGAGAAGCCCGCGCACCCACGGTCCAATCTGGCCATCACCGGGCTGTACTTCTACGACAACGACGTGGTGGAGATCGCCGGGAACCTGCGGCCGTCCGCGCGGGGCGAACTGGAGATCACCGATGTGAACCGGGTGTATCTGGAGCGCGGCACCGCGCGCCTCGAACAGTTCGGCCGGGGGTTCGCCTGGCTGGACACCGGGACACACGAGTCACTGATCGAGGCTGGGCAGTACGTGCAGATCCTCGAACACCGGCAGGGCCTGCGGATCGCCTGCGTCGAGGAAGTCGCGCTGCGAATGGGCTTCATCGACCGTGCCGCCTGCCACCGACTCGGGGAACAGCTCGCGAAGTCGGGTTACGGCGAGTACGTGATGAAGGTGGCCGCCTCCGCGCGCTGACCACTTCGCCGCTTCGATGTCGTCGAAGCGGCGAAGTGGCCCGGCTCAGCGCGACTCGATGGCCTTGCGCAGTTGCGTCACCACCGTCTGCACGTCGGCGTCGGACAGTCCGGGGTGCAGCGGAAGCAGCAGTGTCCTGCCCGCCAGCTCCTCGGAATGCGGCAGGACCACGTCCTCGGCGCCGTAGAGCGGGATCTTGTGCAGCGGCTCGTATCGGAACGTGGTGTAGATCCCCGCCTTGAGCAGGTCGCTCGCGACGGTGTCCCGGATCGCCGGGTCCATCTGCACCCAGTAGAAGTAGTACGACGACTTGTGGTTGGCAGGCGGTGGGGGTGGCAGCACCAAGCCGTCTATGCCTGCCAGTTCCCGGTCGTAGAGCGCGACGATCTCCTTGCGCCTGGCGATCAGCCCGGGCAGCCTGCGCAGCTGGACCGAGCCGATGGCCGCGGTCAGGTCGTTGCCGATCGATCGCCTGCCGACCTCCTGCACGTCGAGTTTCCACCACTTGTCGGAGACCTTCGCCGCGCCGATGCCCGTCACGTGCCGCAGGCCGTGGTGGGCCAGGCGCCGCGCCCGCCGCGCCCGTTCGACGTCGCGGATGAACAGCATGCCGCCGTCGCCGGTGACCATTACCTTCATGGCGTCGAAACTCCAGATCGCCATGTCGCCGAACGAACCGCAGGCCTTTCCGTCCACTGAGGACGCCGCGGCGCACGCGGTGTCCTCCAGCAGCGTGATGCCCGCCTCCGCGCAGTACGCCGCGATGTTGACGACATCGCCCGGGTAACCGCCGTAGTGCAGGATGATGACGGCCTTGGTGCGCGGGGTGATCCTGCTCTTGATCTCGTCGAGGGACGGGTTGAAGGTGCGCGGGTCGACATCGCAGAACACCGGCTTCGCCCCGCAGGCGATGACCGCGTTCGCCGCGGCGATGAAGTTGACCGACGGGAGCACGACCTCGTCACCATCGGCGAGGTCCAACACCTCCAGGGCGAGGAACAGGCTGGCCGTACCCGAGTTCAGGAAGATCAACTGTGCAGGCTCGGCGCCGATGTGCGCGGCGAACTCGGCCTCGAACGCCGTGGTGCGCGGGCCGTGCCCGATCCACTTGCTCTTGATCACCTCGGCGAGCGCGGTCAACTCCTCGTCGCCGACCTGCGGCTGGAACAGGTTGATCATCTTTATCCCCTTGGGTAGCCGATGTCAGGGCGGGTCCGTCTTGATCGCCTGGCTGGTGCCGGTCGGGCCAACCGGATTTCGGGTCGGATCAGCCGCGCACGCCTGTCCGCTCGGTCAGGGCCACCAGGTGCGGCACCAGTTGGTCGGGACCCGGCTGCCGGGCGAGCTCGGCGGCGACATCCCCGACGGACTTGCGCAGACCCTCGTCGTTCACCAGGTAATCGAGCACGGTCGAGTCGACATCCTCGGGATCACGGCTGATCCCGAACCCGCACCGCTCGACGATGCCCGCGTTGATCCAGTTGTCCGCGCCGTGCGGCATGGCCAGCTGCGGGACGCCCGCGTGCGCCGAGGCCAGCGTGGTGCCCGCGCCGCCGTGGTGGATGATCCCGTCGCAACTCATCAACAGGGTGCTCAGCGGTGTCCACCCGACGACTCGCACGTTGTCCGGCAGCGTGCCCAGCGGGGTGAAGTCCACCTTGTCGCCGAGGGCGAGGATGAACTCGGCGTCCACACCGGCCGCGGCGTCCAGCACGCTCGCCACACTGCCGACACCTGCCACGAACGGCACCGTCGTGCCGAGTGTGATGCAGACACGGGGACGCTCCTTGGGTACCGCGAGCCAGTCCGGCATCAGCCCACCACCGTGATACGGCACGAACCGCGCGGTCAGGCCCTCACCCTCGCCGTGCATCATCCGCTCCGGCGCGAAGTAGACCGGGGTGACCTCCGGCAACTCGACCGGCACACCGAGGCGCTCGAAGACCGGCGCGAGGTGCGGCAGGAGCCTGCCGGGCAGGTCGCCTTCGCGCAGGAAGCTGTACCCGTTCTCCACCGCGGGAATGCCGAGAGCGCGCGCGGCGAGCAGACCGGCGCCCTGCAGTCGCGAGTAGACGATGAGGTCGGGCCGCCACATCTCGGCGAAGGCGAGCGTCCGCTCGGCCATCAGGTCGCTGACCCGCCCGAACTTCTCCAGGATGATCTCCGGGGTCACCCCCGACTTGGCCATGGTCCTGCCGCGCTCGCGCATGTTCCTGGCCCGCTCCTCCTGCGTGCCGGACTTGGGGAAGATCGCGTCGAAGTCGGCCTGGGTCCCGGAGGCGACGTCGCGCACCGGGAAGCCCGCGTTGGCGGCCGCGGCGATCGACTCACCCGATGTGGCCACCGCGACGGTGTGTCCGGCGGTGCGAAACGCCCAAGCGAGGCCGATGGCCGGGTACAGGTGATCGAGTCCTGGGGAGATGGCGAACAACACACGCATCGCGTTCGACCTCGTTCCGGTGAGGGTGCCTTGCCTTTCCCAGACGTTGCCGGGCACCACTCGATGGCCACTCAAGCATCGCCGAATGGGCGGGCACGATCTGTCGAGCATCGCTCAAGTCCGCGCTGAGTCCGACCGGGCAGAGTCTGGTCGCTTGGCCGAGTTTGTGACACAGATCCTGGAGCGGCGACCGGAAAACGTTCACCGCGCCAGGTTCGACGAGCGGGAGGACGGGTCGAACATGGTGCGGGCCGCGGCGACGAGGGTGGAGCACGAGATCACGGTGCGGTCGGCGGCGGAGCCGGTCTTCCGGCTGCTCGCCGACATCGGGAACTGGCCGATGATGTTCCGGCCGTTCGTCCACTTGGAACATCTCGGTGACACCGGAGGTGGCGAGCGGATCGGCATGTGGACGACCTTCGGCGACTCGGTCGAACACTGGGTCGTGGAGCGGGCGGTGGACGACGCGACCTTGCGGATCGACTTCCGTCCGGAGGTGGTGGATCCGCCGCTGGAGTCGATGGAGCGTTCCTGGCGGGTGGAACCGGTGTCCACTGACGAATGCGTACTCCGGTTGGTGCACCACTTCCGGGTCATGAGCGATGATTCGAACGCGGTCCTGGAGAGCATCGACAGCGTCGCGAACTCCGAGCTGGCCGCGGTCAAGGCCGCGGCCGAGCTGTCGACCGACCTGCTCGTCGTCGTCGACGACGTCGTTCAGGTGCAGGCGTCGGTGGCCGAGGTGTACGAGTTTCTTTACTCCGCGCAGAAATGGCCGGACCGGCTGGCGCACGTTGTCGCGGCTGACGTGCGGCATGAAGGTGACGGGACTCAGCTTCTGGAGATCTCCACTCTCGAGAGCAGCGGCAAGACGTTGCATACCAAGACAGCGCGGGTGGGGTTTCCCGACCGCTTGATTGCGTACAAGCAGTTGGTTTTGCCGCCGGTGGGTGCCAGCCACCATGTGAACTGGCTCATCACGGAAACGTCCAGCGGAAGTGAGGTCTCCTCGCGACAGGTCGTGGTGATCGACGAGGCAGGCGCTCGGGCGATGCTGGGCAACGACGTCGACCTGGCGGCGGTGCGAGCGTTCGTCACGCGGGAACTGTCGGGGAAGGTTCGCCTGATCCTCGAGAACATCAACGAGTACAGCGAATCCGATCGACAGGAGTGACGCCGGCGGTGCCACGGACATCGTCCGGACGCGACCAACCGTTAGTATTCAGTCGAAGTCCGGTGCGGGCCCCAAGGCGTTGAGGGCGGTGACGATCGTCCTCTCTTCGTAGGCGAAGTGGGCTTCCAGTTCACGGGAGAGGCGTTCGAGGTCGGCGCGTAGGGCTGTCGGGTCGGTCTCGCCGGGAACGTAACCGTCGATCAGGTGTTGGATGTCCTCCTGAAGCCGAACAACGATCTTGTGTTCCTCGGCGAGTGCCGTCAGCTCCGGCGCGAGCGCGGGGAACCGCTGTGCCAGCATGGGGAACGCCCCCATTTCCTCCCCTTGATGATGGACGTTCATGGCCCCGCAGAAGCTCACGCAATGCTCGCGCATCTCCCGGGCGAGCTCGGGCGGTGTCCGTTCGATCCCGGCGGCACCCGCCGTACCGTCGACGATCCGATCGACCTGGCGGCGGAGTTCCCCGAGTTCCGCGCGCAGCCAATCGTGGCCCTCCACGAGGAAATCGCCCAGTCCCCGCACCTGAACCGCGCCCGGCACGGGTGAGGTTCGGTGCAGGGTGACAACCGGCAGTACCCGGGTGGTCTTGGCCTGGTACTCGGCGAAACCCGGATCGATGGCGATCACCTTCGCGAAGAGCGCGTCACGCTCCGCGCCGACCGGGATGGCGGCGATCGCCGGGTAAGTCTCGGTTCCGGTCTCGACGGTCACCATCGGGTCCCGCCGAATGTTGTGGTACCAGGCCGGATTCGTCGGCGCTCCCATCGCCGAGGCGATGACCAGCGGTTGCCCGTCGATCTCCATGTACCCCAGTGGACTGGTCCGCCGCAGGCCGCTCCTGGCGCCGGTGGTGGTCAGCAGGACCAGTGTCCAGCCGTCGAACATGCCGCCGACTTTGCCGTCGTTGTCCCGAAATTCGGCGATGACCTGTCGTTGGAACTCGGTGAAGTCGAAATCCTGGTGCTCGTCGGGGTTTTCCGCTGTCATGTGATCCGTCCGATTCGGTTCATGGGTGGGGAGGGCGGACACCACCACGAGCCGACACGAAAGCGCCTCGCAGGCCGTGACGAGATGACGAAGAGCTGTCTTGGCCGCAGGTAAGGAATGCCGTATGCGAGAGTCGCGGAACCGTGTCAGTTCATCGCGGTGGAGAAGAGAACCACTACCTCCAGGCATAGGCCCATACGGGGCGCACCAGGAAATTAGCACGAGCGTCACGGCGGTCGCAAACGGACCGACGAAGCCATGGCGGCGAAGGTCGGCTCAGGCGAGGGTGACCGGAAGCGCGGCGAGGCCACGGTTACGGAACGACGAACCCCACCCGACGGCGTCGACAGGCACAGCGAGCGTTGGCGCACGCGATAGCAGGTGCGACAACGCGATGCCGGTCTCCAGCCGGGCGAGCCGGGAACCGAAACTGCGGTGGATGCCGTGGCCGTAGCTCAGGTGCGGATTGGGATCACGACGAAGGTCGAGCACGTGCGGGTCGGTGAACTGGTCCTCGTCGTGGTTGGCCGAGGCGATGGCCAACAGCACGGTGTCGCCCGAGGGAACGGTGACGCCGTTGATCTCGACGTCCTCGGTGGGAAACCGGCGGATGGCGAACTGGAGCGGCTGGTCGAACCGGGTGAGCTCCTCGATGGCCGAGGGCGGCGGGTCCGGTTCGGCGCGCAGATCGGCGAGCTGATCGGGGTGGCGCAGCAGTGCGAACACGCCGTTGCCGATCAGGTTGACCACGTTCTCGTAGCCCGCCCAGAGTGTCAGGAATGCCAGCGACACCAGTTCGGACTCGGTGAGCCGGTCGTCGACCTCGCGTACCGCGATCAGGTCGGACAACAGGTCGTCGGCCGGGTTCGCCCGCTTGGTGTCGACGAGGTCGACCAGGTAGCCGTAGATGCCCGCGGCAGCCGTGCGCGCGGCGGTTGGCGGCTGGTCGGGGCGGGGTGCGAGCAGCGTTGTCGTCCACGCGCGGAACTGGTCGCGGTCGGCGACGGGCACCCCGAGCAGGTCGCCGATGATGCGTACCGGCAGTGGCGCGGCGAACGCTTCGATCAGGTCGACCGGCTCCGTTTTGTCCACCGCGCCAAGAAGTTCGGCGGCCGCGGCGTGGATGGCGGGGGCGAGGGCGTCGACGCGCTTGGGGGTGAACGCGGTGGCGATCAGGGCTCGTAGGCGGGTGTGGTCGGGTGGGTCAAGGTTGAGCAGGTTCGCGTCCAGCGCGGGCGGCAGCGAGAACCCCTGGTAGCCCGCGCTTCCCGCGTTCGCCCGGTTCAAGGACAGTCGAGGATCGGCGAGTCCCGCCTTCACGTCGGGGTACCGGGTCACCACCCACGCCTGCGCGCCGTCCGGCGTGCGCACCTGGTGCACGCCACCGTCAGCACGCAGGCGGGCGTAGGTCGGATACGGGTGGGCGACGAACGCGGCGTCGAAGATCTCGGTCATGTCCGGTCCAGGGTAGTGAAAGCGCGGGCGACACGGACCAGCCAGGCGACCTCGGACGCGTGGTCCTGCCCACCCGCCTCGCCCACCGACACCGCGGGCGTGGCGCCCACTCCGACGTCGCTGACCTTGAGCGCGGTGGCGATCTGCGCGGCCTCGGTGTGTGCGCGCAGATCGTCGCCGTCGAGTCCTGCCGCCCGTGCCGCGTCGGTCGCCGCGTCGACCGTGTCCTGGTCGAGGTACGGGCGCAGCCAGCGTTGCCCGTCGCGGATCTCGATCACCCGCCGGTGCAGCAGGAAGTCCAGGTCGCGCCAGCCGACGCGGCGGCCGGAGTCGGGGTCGAGCGCGATCCGCGGGTTGGCCTGGTGCAGCGCGGACCACAACGGGTACAGCCGCCGGTAGTCGCGGTGCCTGCCCAGCCACCCGCGCAGGGCGCCGAGTTGCGGCCCCCAACCGGGCAGGCTCCACCCGATCAGGGTGAGGATGCCGCCGAGTCCCGCACCGAGTCGGGCGGCGAACTCCCACTTCTGCGGATCGAGCCCCAGCGGGCCCGCGGCGACGTCGGCGTAGCGGGCCGCGACGTAGATCAGGCCGCCGATCCCGCCCGCCGCGGCGAGTCGCAGACCCGCGCGCAGCCAACGCGCGTCGATGATCTTGGCGTAGCGCAGGCAGTACACGACCAGCGCGAACTCGGCGACGGCGAACGCGGTCACGTACAGCATCAGGTACACCGAGTACAGGCCGTGCCCGGCGTAGCGGACCGCGGCCGTGGTGGTGTCCGGCTCGGTGAGCCCCGCCATGGCGAACAGGACGATCATCGCGGCGAACACGCCCACGATCGCCCAACTCCGCCGCCAGACCAGGGGCCTCGCCTTGTCCGCCGGGTGAATCCACCAGGTCAGCGCCGCCAACTGGGTGCCTGCCACGCCCATCACGCAGCCCTGCGACAGCAGCAGTGCGAGGTTCGGGATCGCCGTGCCCCGGTCGATGATCGCCCACACCCTGGGATCGCTGATGGTGAACGTCAGGCCCATGAACAGGTAGAACAGCGCGATGGAGATCGTCGCCGGGTGGCGGCGGCCCTGGCGCAGGGCCGGGATCTTGAACAGCAGGCAGATCCAGGCGATCCCCGCGCACAGCGGGTAGAGGACGGCGTTCACCTCTGGTCTGGTCGAGCCGAGTGGTTGAGCGAGTTCGCGATCCGACCCGCGACGTCGTCGTCGGACAGGCGCTCGACCGGTGCGCGCAGGATGTCGGCGAGCAGGTAGGCCATGACCTCGGCCTGCTGTTCCTGCGCGTCGTCGTAGGTGGTGCGGCCGAGCATGTCGCGCACCAGCCGCGGATCGATGTCGGGGAAGAACACCGTCGCGGTGTCCTCGTCGAGGTGGCCGCCCCCTCGGTGGCAGCAGATCATGTGACCGATCTCGTGCAAGATGATGTGCTCCTGGTGGGCCGGGGTCGTGTCGGCGTCGTAGAAGATCCAGTCGGCATCCGAGGCGCTGACCCACAGTCCGCACGGCTGGGAGGCGTTCATCGCGACCGGCACCAGGTGCAGCGGTCGGCCGCGCACGGCGGCCAGGTGCCCGCACAGGGCGGTCAGGTCACAGCTCGTGGGCAGGTTCAGCGCGGACAGCAGCGACGCGCACTCGCGCCGGGCGCGCTTGAGGTCGGATCGCCGCGAAGCCATCGGGGATCAGTCCCGATCGCCGTCGTCGACCGGCGGCAGCCCCTGCTGTCTGCGCGCCTGGTCGAGCATCGCGGTGATCAGGTCGATGTTGGCCTGCGGCAGACCGATGGCGCGTTGAGCGATCCCGACGACCCCGCGCTGGCGCAGCAGCTCCAACTGTTCCAACTGCCGTCGCACACGCTCCCCCTGGCCGTCCTCGTCGTCGAAGAAATAGCTGGGTCCGACCCCGAAGAACCTGGCGAGCGCCACCAGCAGGTCGGTGGACGGACTGGTGCGTTTGCCGGTGCGGAGCATGGACAGGTAGGCACCGCTCACCCGCAGGTCGGGATCGACCTTCTTGATCTCGGCCGCGACCTCGTTGTTCGACCACGACCGACCTTCCGGGCGGCTGATCCGAAAGAGCCGATCGATCCGGGCGGTCAGCGCGGGCACCGCGACTCCATCGCTTTCCGGCATCTTTCCCCCTGGCGTCACTGAGACGAGGCGACACGTTCAGTGTCTCGTACTAACTCTCAGTTGACAATCCGCCCTCAACTGGGGCTACCATGGGCGCGCGGGACTAACCAGTGGTTAACCGGACCACGATCGGGCCGAGTGGCAGGTCGCGGTACCGGTGTGACGGAAACTCGTCCGGGACCATATGGGCGGTCCCTGACCGTAGACGTTAAAAGGCTCCGCGCTCGACCGCCCTGGGGGTTAGCGGGAGCACGGAGCCAAACCGATCATAGCCTGGCGCGCGCGAGAGAGAAAGTCGGCGCCGGGATTTTGGCGATTTTTCTGAACTTTTGGTGATTTTTTCGGGTATCTGACTCCGCAGCGGACGGCAGACGGTGCCGCCTGCCACTCTCTGTGACCATTTGCTGAACAGTCGCTTCCTCTGTGTCACCGTCTGTCTCCGCGGAGACACGCCGGGGGG